>JBKHVJ010000054.1:0-12680 GCA_046570145.1 Alphaproteobacteria bacterium | reverse complement strand
CGTAGAGGCCGAGAGCCTTGAGGTCGCGGGCCAGCACCTCCATGGCGGCAACGCCGCCGGCCTCGATGGCCTGGACGAACTCGGCGCGGGTGGCGAAGGGGAAATCCGCCCCACCCCACAGGCCGAGGCGCTGGGCGTAGGCGAGGTTATGCACGGTGGTGGCGCCAGTGGCCGAGACGTAGAGCACGCGGGCGTCCGGCAGGGCGTGCTGGAGGCGCAGGCCGGCCCGGCCCTGCTGGGACGGGGTGACAGGACCGCCGTCGCGGCCAAAGCCGGCGGTGCCGCCGGCGTTGCGCAAGGCGTGGGATTCGTCGAAGACGATGACGCCGTCGAAGTCCCGGCCGAGCCAGTCGACGATCTGCTGGACGCGGGGCACGGCGCCCTCGCCGCCGTCGCCGCGCAGGGTGGCGTAGGTGGTGAAGACGATGCCGCGCTCCAGGGCGATCGGCACGCCGGGGCGGAAGCGGGACAGCGGGGTCACCAGCAGAGGCTCCTGGCCGAGGGCGGACCAGTCGCGCCGGGCGTCCTCGATCAGGGTGTCGGACTTGGAAATCCACAGCGCCCGCTGGCGGCCCTTGAGCCAGTTGTCGAGCAGGATGCCGGCGACCTGCCGGCCCTTGCCGGCGCCGGTGCCGTCGCCGAGGAACCAGCCGCGGCGAAAGCGCACCGCGTCCGCGGCATCGTCCGGCGCCGCCGAGACGACGTCGAAGGTCTCGTCCACCGTCCAGGCGCCGGCGAGATGGCCGGCGTGCGCCTCGCCGGCCAGGATGACGCTTTCCAGCTGGGCGTCGGAGAGCACGCCCTCGCTGACCAGGGTGGCGGGCAGGTGCGGGCGGTAGCGGGGCTTCGGTGGGGCGACCGCGGCCATGGCGGCGGACTGCACCAGCGGCGTCGGGTGCGGCTGGGCGTCGGGGATGACGATGGATTGCAGCGCGTAGGGCTCGTAGAGCGCGGCGGTGAGGCGGGCGCCCACCTCCGGGGTCCAATCGCGCGGCTCATAGACCAGTTCGACGGCCGCCGGGTCGGGCGCGGGTGTGCACACCGTCGGCACAGTGACCATCCGGTGCGCCGACCTCGCCGGCGCCGTGCGGGCCAGCACGGGCAACGGAGCCGTTGCCGAGGCGGAAACGGAAGCGCGCGGCGGCACGCCGCGCCGGACCCAGTCCAGCAGTGTGGCGGCATCCGGGGCCATGCCCGGCGAGGCCGGGAAGACCGCCGGGTCGTCGGCGGGCACACGGTCGATGACGGTCAACCGGGTGTCCACCGTGGTGCCGTGGCGGGCGTAGACCGTCCCGTCGATGGCGGCGGAGAAGACGACGCGGCCCCGCTCCTGCAGGCGCACGAAGGCATCGCGCCACGCCGGCTGCTCCGGGGCCAGCCCGGCGCCGGTGACGGCGACGAGGCGCCCGCCCTCGGCCAGGCGGGCCAAGGCCGAGGCGAGGTGGCGGACGGCGGCGTCGGCCACCCGGCCGTCCACCGCCGCCAAGACCGAGAAGGGCGGGTTCATCAGCACCGCCGTCGGCCGGACCGCGGCATCGAGATGATCGTGGATGGCGGCGGCATCGAAGCGGGCCACCGGGACACCGGAGAACAGGCGCTCCAGCAGGCCGGCGCGGGTGTCGGCCAGTTCGTTGAGGACAAGGTTCGTGCCGGCCAATTCGGCGAAGACGGCGAGCAGGCCGGTGCCGGCGGAGGGCTCCAGCACCCGGTCGGCCGGGGTGAGGGCGGCGGCGGCGGCCACCACGCCGGCCAGCGGCAGCGGGGTGGAGAACTGCTGCCGGGCCTGGCTCTCCTCGGAGCGGCGGGTCTGGCTGGGCAGCAGCGCCGCCAGCCGCTCCAGCATGGCCAGGAACGCCGCCGGGCTGGCGGAACGGGCCAGCATGGCCGGGCCGAAGCGGCGCAGGAACAGCACCTGCGCCGCCTCGCCGGCGTCGTAGGCCAGCTTCCAGCTCCAGGCGCCTTCGGCGTCGGAGCCGCCGAACGCCGCGGTCATCGCGGCACGCAGCGTGCCGGCGTCGATGGCCCGGCCGCGTTCGAGGCCGGGCAGCAGCCGCTCCGTGGCGGCGAGCAGGGCCGCCGCGGTGTCCACCGGGGTCGGAGGACAGGGGGCGGCGGCATCGGTTCGGAGGTCGGCGGTCAGGGTCATGGCGAAGGATCCGGGAGAGCGGGGAGACCAGCGGCCGGCGGACGCTCTCTCGATCCGCTCCGGCTCACCCCGGCCCCCGCCCTCCTCGCCCTCTACCCGCCGCCGGGATCGAACGGCGGGTGGTAAAGCTCATAGGGGTCAGCGTCGGCGAGGTGCCCGAAGGGGGTGAGCACCACCTCGCCACCGCGTTGCGCGACAGCGCACAGAATGAAGCGGGTCTCGCCGGTGTGGGCGTCGGTGCCCTGCACCAACGCCAGGTCGCCGGCCGCCGCGGCGCGCAGCAGCGTCGCGAAATTCGCCTTCACGAAATCGGGAATCGACATGGGGAGGCTCCTATAAGACAGGAGCCCGGCGCGGTGGCCGGGCTCGATAAGGATGGGATGGCGGGCACGGATCAGGCGGAGGAGCCGAGGCGGCGTTCCGCCGCGCGGATGGCGGCCAGCGCCGCCCGGAACCGCGCGGTGCCACGCTCCTCGCCGAGGTCGGCGCTCAAAGCCACGGCCCGGCAGGCGGTATGGATGTCGGCGTCGCCGACCATCTCCGGCGCCAGCCGGGTCAGTGTGCCGTCGGTCTCGATCACGGTGCGGATCTCCTCCCGGACCTCCTCTTCGGCCAGGCGGAGCAGGACGTGTTCCCGCGGAACGTCCGGGTCGAGGAGAACGGCTCCCTGGCCGGCCAGGATCACGATGACGACGGCCTCGGCGGTGATCACGAGGACCGGGACATCGGCGGCCAGGGCTGTAACGAAGGGCTCGGTCATGACGAACCTCCAGCAACGGGGACGGAGGCGGAGCGGCCGGAGCCGCTCCGCAGTGTCGCGTCACGCAGCGGCCGCCTCGGTGCGGTCCGCGTCGTCCCCGGCGGCCGGGATCTCCCCGGCGCCGGTCAGGAAGGCCGGCAGGGAGGCGTCGCCGCCCTCCGCATCGCCGTCCGCACCGGCATCAGCACCGGCCGCCGGTTCCAGCGGCCGGCGCAGCGGCTCGGGCAGCCAGCCGCTGCCGGCCAGCAGCCGCTCGGCCTCCTTGGCCATGTCCGGCTTGCGCAGGTGGTCGATCAGCTGCGCCGCCTCAGGCCCACGCGCCTCGCGCACCGCCTCCAGGATGCGCGCCTTCGGCACCCGGCCGAGGTAGCTGTCCACCGTCGCCGTCCAGCCGGCCGCCGCCATGTCGAGGCCGACCGCCCCGGCCAGCAGGTCGGCGTGGGCGGCGCGCTGCGGCGCCCGGTTCCACGGCTCGTGCACCGCGTTGACGCCGAAGGAGACGCAGTGGGCGAACAGGGCGGCCCGGCTGTCGCCGTCGAACCCCACCAGCGTCTCCCACAGGGCGGCCGGTTCAGCCGGCAACTGGGTGCTCCAGGCGCGCTGGCGGGCGTCGATCGCCCGGGCCGCAGCGCTGGCGGCGAGGTCGGGCGGCTGTACCCCGAAGCCGGCGCTCTTCAGCTCCAGCTCCAGGCAGGAGGCGCCGGGGCGCTGGGTGAAGGTGCGCAGGCACAGCGCGTGCAGCGCCACCAGGAAGGCGGTGTCGGGGTCGTTGGCCAACGCGTCGCGCAGCGCCAGGGTGCGGTGCACGCTCAACTCGATCAGCAGCCGCTCCGGCAGCGGCCGCAACCCCTCGTCGTCGTCCGACGCCGCAGTCCCGGCGACCGGCACCGGGGCCGACACGCTGGCACCGCCGGCAATGGCGGCCGGCTGGGCGGCCACCGCCCCGCCCGCCGGGGTAGTGACAGGGCCCTCACCGTCCGGCGGGAGAGCCGGAGCCACCGGTTCGACCGGTGCCTCGTCCTCCGGCCGCACGTAGCCGCGGTCGACCTGGAGCCCGCCCTCGACGTCGACGCTGACGAACACCCCGGCCCGCGCCACTTCGGCCGTCTCGTAGACCAGCGGCCGCTCCTCCAGCGCCCGCAACTCCACATCGATCTCGGCGAGGCGCCGTGCCACCCGATCCAGCTCCTCCGCTTCCGTCAGCTCGCTCCCCTCCAGCCGCTCGTACTCGGCGTGCAGCGCGTCGTAGGTGGCCTGCTCCGCCTCGCTCAGCGGCACCGGCTCGCCGGCCAGACGGCGCAGGCCCCGGCTGTGCCCATAAGGGAAGGCCAATGCCACCTCCACCCACGTCCAGCCCTCGGCGCGGATGGTGGCAGCCTCGGCCTCCAGCTTCTCGGCGACCAGCCGGTCGAGCAGCGCCGGGTCCTGCAGCCAGCCGCCGTCGTCGTGCTGGAACAGGTCGCGCATCACCGCCCCGCCGGCCGCCTCGTAGGCCTCCACGCCGACGAACAGCGCCCGCTTGTCCGACGCCCGCACCGCCCCCTCGGTGAGGAGCCAGCGGATCTGGTAGGGCTCGCGGCTGTAGGCGCGCGACAGCGCCTCCCACACCTGCTCCTGGCGGGCGTGGTCACCGCTGACGGTGAAGGCCATCAGCTGGTCCAGCGTCATGCGGTCCTCGGCGTAGGCGTCGAGCAGCGCCGGCGCGACGGCGGCGAGCTTGAGGCGCTGCTTCACCACGCCGGGGGCGACGAAGAAGCGGGCGGCGATCTCCTCCTCGCCGGGCCCCACCTCGCGCAGGGTCTGGAAGGCACGGAACTGGTCGAGCGGGTGCAAGGGCGCCCGCTGGACGTTCTCGGCCAGCGAGTCCTCCTCGGCGAGGCCGGCGGTGCGCACGACGCAGGGCACCGGCTGGGTCCTGCTCATGCGCTTCTGCTTGACCAGCAGCTCCAGCGCCCGGAAGCGCCGCCCGCCGACCGGCACCTCGAAGACGCCGGTCTCCGCACCCTCGGCGTCGAGCACGGGGCGGACGGCGAGGCTGTGCAGCAGAGTGCGCCGCGCGATGTCCTCGGCGAGCTCCTCGATGGAGACGCCGGCCTTGACCTTGCGGACGTTGGCCTGGGACAACACCAGCTTGTTGAAGGGGATGTCGCGCGAGGTGTTGAGGACGATCTTGGGCGTGGCCATGGTCGGGTTCTCCGCGACGGACGGCCGGGAGCCTTTCTCCCAACCTCCTCATCCGTCATCCCGATATCCGCCCTCCTCTCCCTCTTCCTGCGGCACGGTTCCGCAAGTGGCCGGCGCTCCCTCTCCTGCCCGAACGGCCGCTTGCCGGGGAGCCCCGCCACGCGCATCATCCCGCCCGGGGCAGCAGAGGCGTTCGGGGAGAGTGTCCGGTGTTCGTGGTGGACGAGGCGATGGCTGCGGCGGTGCGCCGGGCCTTCGATGAGCGGGGCGAATGGCCGGCGGTGGCGGAACTGCGGCGCCACGTGTGCATCGACGACAACGCCGAGGCGCTGCGGGTGGTGCGGACCATCGCCTCGTGGCACCGCTCCCCGGAGGCGTCCGAGCGGCCGCCCGCCTGAACGCCCGGTCCGTCACCGCGCCGTCATGACGGACCGCTTCACCCACACCGTGCGCCGGCGATCGGGGATGCGGGCGTCATCGTAGGGGCTGTCTTCCGATCGCCGCAGGGCCATTCCGCGCGCCTCGGCGTGGTCGGTCGCCTCGACCGCATAGGTCTCGATCCCGTACACCGTATCGTCCCCGCCGCCAGCTCGGGCACCGGGCACCATAAGGAGCGCGCGTCCATCACACGGACTCCCGCTCGTTACCGGCCGCAGGGGCGGTTTCGGGCAGGAAGCCGAGCAAATAGTCAGCCGCCTTGCTGGCCTGGCTGGCGGCACGGACAATGGCGTGATTGTCCCCGCGCAGCACGTCCAACCACGCGCCGACATAGTCGGCATGACGGATGGTGGGGACGATGCCGAGCGCCGCGCAGAGAAAGGCGGCCGAAATTTCCGCCACCAGCTCCTCGAAGGCGTACTTGCGGGAGCCGAAAGACCCGGACAGGTCTCTTTTCAACCTTGATGGGTGCCCACTGCTATGACTCAGCTCGTGGAGGGCGGTTCTGTGCCAGTTGACGGGCTCGAAGAAGGCCTGCGGAGGCGGCACCTGCACGTAATCATGCTGGGGGCTGTAGAAGGCCCGGGTGCCACCGATGCGGACATCGACGCCGCTGGCCCGGATCAGCGCCTCGGCTCGCGGCAGGATCAGCCCCACCGGGATCGGCAGCGGCGCCACGGCGATGCCCTTGGGCAGATCCTCGCATTGGTCGCAATTAAAGACCGTGAAGCGCTTCAGGAAGGGGATCGCCTGAGGCTCGTCCCCGGCATCCCGTGCGCGCCGACGCTCGTCGTCGGGAATGAAGCGGTCGGCATAGACGACGGTGGTGCCGCGTTCGCCTTTGCGGACGTGACCGCCCAGAGCCAGTGCCTGACGGAAGGTGAGCCAGCTCTGGCCGGAGAAGCCGCGGGCGACGACGGCGCCCCACAGGATGAGCACATTCACGCCCGTGTAGGCGCGGCCGGTGGCAGCGTTGCGCGGCAGGCCGAGCGGGGCGGCGGCGGCCGGGGTTCCCCAGGGCTGTACCCAGGGCAGCCGGCCGGCCTCCAGCTCGGCGATGATCCGGGCGGTGATCTCGGTGTAGAGGCTGGTCCGGTCGGCGCCGGAGCGGACGGTTCGCGCGGTGTCGGGCATGACGGATCTCCGCGACGGGCCGGCCGGAAGCCTGTCTCCCAGCCCCGAAGCCCGTCGCGAACATCGCTTCGGCCCTCTCGCTCTCCTCCGCTGGCATCGCTCTTTTCAAGAGCGTTTACGCCTGACGGTCATTGTGTAGCGTCCCAGCATCGGCAGGCCCCCGGCGTCTGCCGGCGTAGCCGGAGGTATCGCGTGGTGTCGGAACGCCGCGACGGCAGGTCCGGCAGACGACGCGGAATGCCCATCTGGTGCAGCGAAACCGCCAGCGCTGCGTCCGCCCCAACGGGCGCGGCGAAATCCGGGGGTGCTCCGGTGCACTGTCTCGCATCCGTCACAGTCGTCAGCCGGTTTATTCGTCACCAGCCTTCCTGGGCGTCATGGTTGTGCGACATACCGACAGCAGTGTGTAATAGTACGCCAAGCGGCTTCCTCCAGCCCCTCGAGCCCAGACGATGCCCGAAGACCCGCTTGCAATGGCCGAACGCCATGTCCGGGAGGGGGAGGCGCGTGTTGCGCGCCAAGCCGCGCTCGTCGAGCACATGGTGGCGGTCAACCTCGACCCCACAGACGCCAGAGCGGTGCTGGAGGAACTGAAGACGACCCTCGCGTTGGCATGCGAGCACCTGCGCTGGGAGCGGCAGGTCCGTGGCCTTGAACCGTGAGGTCGTCCGGCCGGGAACGCTCCTCAGACCACGAGGGGGAAGGAAATCCGGAACATGGTGCCCTGGCCGGGACTGCTCCGCTCGACCAAACCGCCAATCTGTCCGGCCAGGTTCTCCACCAGATGCAACCCCGCGCTCCCCGGCCGCGGCGGTCCCATGCCCGCCCCGTCGTCGGCGACAATCAAATGGCCCTGCTCGGTGTCGCGGTGGGTCGTGAACTCCACCCGGACCGTGCCGCGGCCGTCTGGGAAGGCGTGCTTGATGGCGTTCGTCACGAGTTCGTTGACGATGAGGCCGAGCGGCACTGCGCGCTCGCGCACCAAGTCGGCATGCTCGAACCGGGTCACGATCCGAGCGCCATCGCTGCGTCGGTCGAGATTGCCGCACAGGGCTTGCATGTAATCGGCAAGGAGCTATGCGGGAATCTGGGTGATGACGGTCTGAAGAGGGCAGCGTATCGAGGTGGGTGACGAAACCTGCCCGAACCTCCACAAGGGAGCGATACGCCATGGATGAGAATAGCAAGGTTGTCCGGCTGCGTCAGCCGGAGGAGATCGACGACCCGCTGACCGCCATCTTACGCGCTGGTGCCCGCCGGCTGCTGGAGCAGGCGATCGAGGCGGAGGTGGAAAGCTTCCTGGCCTCCATGAAGGACGTCAGGTTGCCGGACGGCCGCGAGCGGGTTGTGCGGCACGGCCATGGCCCCGAACGGACGATCCAGACCGGGATCGGGCCGGTGCCGGTGCGCCGCGCCAAGGTGCGCGACCGCGGCGCCGCCGAGGCTGGCGAGCGGGTCTGCTTCACCTCGGCGATCCTGCCGCGTTGGGCGCGGCGGACCAAGAGCCTGGACGCCCTGCTGCCGGTGCTCTATCTGCGCGGTGTCTCCACCGGCGACTTCCAGGAGGCGCTGAGCGCCCTGCTCGGCAAGGACGCGCCGAACCTGTCACCGTCGGTGATTGGCCGGCTCAAGGAGGAGTGGGCGGCCGACTACGCACGCTGGCAACGGCGCGACCTGTCGGCCCGGCGCTACGTCTACATCTGGGCCGATGGCGTCTATCTGCAGGCCCGCCTGGAGCCGGTGGCCGAGTGCATGCTGGTGATCATCGGTGCCACCCCGGAAGGCCGCAAGGAACTGGTCGGCTTCCAGGTTGGCGTGCGCGAGAGCGCGCAAAGCTGGCGCGAACTGCTGGTGGACATCCAGGCGCGTGGCCTCACCATCGCCCCGGAACTCGCGGTCGCCGATGGAGCGCTCGGCTTCTGGAAGGCCCTGGAGGAGATCTTTCCCACCACCCGGCAGCAACGGTGCTGGGTGCACAAAACCGCCAACGTCCTGAACAAGGTGGCCAAAACGGTGCAGCCGGCGATGAAGCAGGACTTGCGGGAGATCTGGATGGCCCCGGACCGCGCCGCCGCGGAAACCGCCATGGCGACGTTCGTGAAAAAATACGCGATCAAGTACGCCAAGGCGGTGGAGTGCCTGGCCAAGGACCGCGACGCGCTGCTCGCCTTTTACGACTTCCCGGCCGAACACTGGGATCACATCCGGACCAGCAATCCCATCGAGAGCGTGTTCGCCACCGTCCGCCATCGGACCATCCGCTCCAAGGGAGGGCTCTCGCAGGACACCGCCAAGCTGATGGTGTTCAAGCTGGTCTCCGCCGCCGCGAAAACCTGGCGCCGCCTCCAGGGCGAAAACCAGTTGCCCAAGGTGATCCGTGGCGTCACATTCCGCGACGGCATCGAGGTCACCGACACCGCGTCACAGCACGCCGCCTGACCAGACCGTCACCCAGTTTCCCGCATAGCTCATCGGCAAGGTCGATGGTGCCAGCGCCTGGCCGCATCGCCAGATGGTCGTGGGCCATGCTGATCGCCGTCACCCGGTCCATGACATGGCGGAACGCCTGCTGCACATTCGGGTCCGGCTGTCCGGCCTGCTGCATGACCAGAAGCGCCATGATCAGCTGGAAGTCGTTCTTGTCCCGGTGAACGAGTTCGCGCATCAGCATCTTTTGCTGCTCGACCTCGGCGGCGGCTTTTTTGGCCATGTCCTCGGTGCGGCGCTCCAGCAGCTTGCGCTGCACGGCCATGCCCAGAATCTGGCCCATGGCGGTCAAGAACTTGGTGTCCGCCTGGTTGAAATGTCGCGGCACCTCGCTGTCCACCTCCAGCACCCCCCAAACCACGCCGTCGGCGACAACCGGAACGTTGAGCAAGGAGACAATGCCATGCTCCTTGAGCACGGCGGAGAAGCGGAAACCGGGGGCATTCGGCAGATCCTCGACGACGACGGGCAGACGGGTCTGAAGCGCGCGGCCCGGTGGCTCGGCGATGTCGGCGGCAAGCGTGACCTGCCCGACAACGCCCGGTTTCCAGCCGACCCCCGCCTCGACCAAAAGGTCGCCGATGGCGGGGCGATAACGCAGGATCTTGGTGTGCCTGATGCCGACGCCGCGGGCATCCGGTTCGGATGATCGGCCAGTCCGGCGCGTGGTCGGCCCGGAAGCGGGCGCGGGCGCTCGCGGTGCGGGCCTCGGACGAGGGGCGTCGTTGGTCGAAGCTGCACGACTGGCTGGCGAATCGCTGACGCAGCTCCCGCCGTCACGGTTCGGCGAGAGCCCCCGCTCCACCGGCCTCGCCCTTTCCAGGGGCGATTTCACTCCCTCACGGTATGCGCTATACACGTGCCAGCCATCGCAATAGCGCAGCCCTGGCCGCCGAATCTATCCGGGAGTTTCCGTTCCGGTGCTTCCACGACGCTGCCATGGAGGGCATTTGGAGGCAGTACGCGGACAGCAAAAAGCCGCTGATTTCACAATGAAATCAGCGGCTTAATGGTGGTTGCGGGGGCAGGATTTGAACCTGCGGCCTTCAGGTTATGAGCCTGAAAGTGGGTGGTTCGGTAAATGCGGCCAACCAGCAAGACCTGCTCAGTACAAAGGACCGTGCTTACTGGGTGCTTACTGGAGCACCCAACCAGCCCAAACGCAGTCGCTAAGTGATTGAAAAGGTTGGTTGGGGGACTAGGATTCGAACCTAGGCTGGCGGAGTCAGAGTCCGCTGTCCTACCGCTAGACGATCCCCCAGACCGTCACCGGGGCGGCTCGTTTGCCGTGCCCCGTGGTGTGGGCGGGTTTATAGCGACCATGTGCCGGGCTGTGAAGAGCTTTTTTCGCTTCAGATGCATTTTTTTTCCAACGGTCAGCGCGGGGCGATGGCGGCGATCGGGGCGATGATCCGTCGGATATCTTCGTCGGTCTCCAACTCCTCCAGCATGCGGGGAAGACGGCGACGCCAGTTCGGATGCTGGTCGACGGTGCCGGGAAGATTGGGCTGCTCGTCGTCCGCCAGCGCGTCCTCTATCTGCACCATCACGATGCGGGACGGGGTGTGCGCCAGATAGGCGTGGACGGCGGCGGACAATTCGATGCGGAACGGTTGGTCGCCATCGTCGGTGGAATAGCCGTCCGGGCGCAGCCCCTCGCGGGAAAGGGCCTGCAACAGGCGCCAGCGATCGACGCCGCGGTCCCAGCGGTCCTTGTCCCGGCTGGTATCGTCGGGATAGAGGCTGAGACGCTGGCGCCAGTCGAGGTCACGACCGGTCCAGAAGCCCTTGAAGGGTGCCAAGTCATGCGTGCTGACCGTCGCCATGGACCCGGCGGGGTAATCGTCGGGGGGCTTGAAGCCGCCGTCGGCGGTGCGTTCGAAATACAGCACGCGGTAGCTGAGAATGCCGGCCTGCTCCAAAGCCGGCCGGAAGCCCTCCGGCACGGTCCCCAGATCCTCGCCGATCACGACGCAGCGGTTGCGTCGGCTCTCCAGCGCCACGATGCGCAGAAGGTCGTGGAA
Organism: Alphaproteobacteria bacterium; assembly: GCA_046570145.1. GTDB lineage: Bacteria > Pseudomonadota > Alphaproteobacteria > Azospirillales > Azospirillaceae > Azospirillum. The sequence goes on along the minus strand of JBKHVJ010000054.1, from coordinate 1,507 downwards.
GGGATAGGTGACATAGGCGCCGTCGCTGCCGTCCTCCGGGATCCAGAACAGGTGCTGAAGCGCCATCACATGGTCGATGCGAAGCGCCGCAGCATGGCGCATGTTGGCGCGCAGAAGCTCGACGAAGGGGCGGTAGGCGGCCTCGCGCAGGCCCAGCGGCGACAGCGGCGCCAAGCCCCAGTTCTGGCCCTTCAGATTGAACTGGTCGGGCGGCGCGCCGACATTGGCGCCCTGCACCAGCATCGACGGATCGGCCCAGGCGGATCCGCCGCCGGGATGGGCGGCCACGGCGAGGTCGCGGTAGAAGCCCATGGCAAGCCCGGCGGAACGGCCGCGCGCCGCCGCCTCCCCCAACTGGCGGTCGGCCTCGAACTGCGCCCAGGCGAAGAAATCGACGCGCCCGGCATGCTCGGCGGCGAAGGCGGCAACCTCGGCGCTCCCCGGATCCTGGAAGGCTGCCGGCCAGCTGCGCCACATCCACAGCGACGGGTCCTTGCGGAAGAAATGCTCGTGCAGGGCATCGAACAGGGCATGGCGGTCGAGCGCCGCCCCCATCTCCTGCCGGAAACGGGCGTAGGCGTCCTTGCGCGGATGATCGTCGGGCAGGCTGCGGAAGCGGGCGTGCAGCCCCTCCAGCACCGGCAGCTTCAGCGCTGCGACCGCGGGGTAATCGACCAGCTCCGCCTGCCTTGCTGCCGCCAAGGCAGACTGGAAGGCGGGATCCGTGATCGGGGCGCGCAGGTCGTCGGCGTCCGCCAACTCGGGAACGGAGCCCGGGTCGATGTAGAGGATGTTGAGGAACTGGCGGCTGGACGGCGAATAGGGGCCGATATGGTTCGGGTCGGCCGGGAACAGTGCATGCAGCGGGTTCAGCCCGACCAGCCCCGCGCCCAGCCGGCCGGCGACCTCGGCGAAGCCGGAAAGATCGCCGAAATCGCCCATGCCCCAATCGCGGTCGGACCGCAGGGAATAGACCTGCAACCCGATGCCCCAGCAGCGGCCTGCCGGCACCATCTCCTCCACCGTCACGCAGCGTTCGGGCGTCACGATCAGGGTGGTGGCACCCGACGGGCCGGCGCCACCGGGAACCCGCACATGCAACTCAAGCCGGTGATAGCCGATGGGCAACGACACCGGCAGCAACCCCCCAAGTGCGCGGCGCTCATAGGCCGTGCCGTCCAGCGTGGCACGTTCCTCCACCGGCAGGTCTCGGACCGTGACGCTGCCGCCCTGGGCGACCCCGCCTTCCGGCGTCAGCTCCCACGCCAGCGTGGCGTCATCCAGACCGGCCGGCAGGGCGACGCCCAGCCCGATGCCCTGCCCTTCCCCTGTGACCAGAACCGGCGGCAGCGGGCGGCTCCAGGACCGCCGCTCCACCGTGCGCAGGCTTGCGGCGACCTCCTCGTCCGTGGCAGCAGCCAATCCCATGGCGGCTGCCAGCGCCCGCTTGGTGGCGGCGGAGGTCTCGCGCCGATTGCCCCAGATGTCGTGATAGAGGGGTTCTACT
>JBKHVJ010000053.1:0-2714 GCA_046570145.1 Alphaproteobacteria bacterium | reverse complement strand
AGCTCCAGCGGAATAGGCAGACCGGAAATCTCCAGCGCCCGCGGCGGCTGGGGCGGCCGGGCGGCGGATCGCTTGCGTTTGCGCAAGAGGGTGGGGAGAGAGGGGCGGCGCTGCACCATGCCGTCTTATAGCGCGGCTTCGGCCGCATGCGAAAGCGTCCTCCCACCTTGGCGGTAAAGGAGTTACGGCACAGGCTCGGCTTAAAGCATTAGGGCCTTCGAACGAACCATGGGCTATAGGGTCGACTGAGGTCACATTTGACACGATCGATCGGAGCACAAGATAAAGCAGAGGTAACGCGGTGGTCCCAGGATCCCCGTTCTTCCCAACTTCAGGACGCCTTTTTCTCTATCGTCAGTCATCCCCGCAGTTTTGCCGAGTACATGCCGATGCCTCTCATCCAAGGACAGACGCCGACCCGCGTGGATTGGTTCGACGCGCTGCTGTCGGCCAACAGTGCCCCCCATGCGTTGCTTGGCGAAGACGGGCGCGTGCTGGTGGCGAACCGCGCCTTCGCCGAGGCCCTCGGCCTCGCCCAGGATGCGGTGGAAGGGCGGACCCTGGCGGAGGGCGGGCTGGCGGCGGGGCCGGCGGACGCCATCGACGTGCTGCGGCGCCAGGTGCTGGCGACCGGCACACCGGCCAGCGGTGCAGGACCGTTCCCCGGCCTTGGGCAGGCCGTGGTGCTGACTCCGGTGCGGGATGCCGGCGGCGCCGTCCGCGCGGTGGCGCTGATCGCCGATGCCGGCGCGGCCGCCCTGGCAGAGGCGCGGGCGGAGGCTGCGCGGGCGCGTGCCGACGCGGAGCGTGCCCGCACTGCCAAGGGCAAGTTCCTGTCGGCGGCCAGCCACGATCTGCGCCAGCCCTTCCAGGCAATGCACCTGTTCCACCATCTGCTGATCGGCCGGCTGACCGATCCGGCTTCCATTGAACTGGCGAACAAGCTGGAACAGGCCATCGTCGGCGGCGAGACCCTGCTGCGCGCCCTGCTGGAGGTGTCGGCGCTGGAAGCCGGGCTGGTCACCGCCAGGCCGCAGACATTCCCGGTCGACGAACTGCTCGCCAAGATGCTGGAGGAGTTCGGGCCGGAGGCGGAGGCCAAGGGGTTGCGCTTCAACGTCCACCCGCTCGACGCGTCGGTCACCAGCGATCCCGCCCTGATGGAACGTCTGCTGCGGCCGATCCTGGCGAACGCCCTGCGCTACACCCTGAAGGGCGGCATCCTGCTGGCGGCGCGGCGGCGCGGTGAGACCCTGCGCATCGAGGTGTGGGACACCGGCGTCGGAATCGATCCGGCCAACCATGCCGTGATCTTCGAGGACTTCCACCAGCTCGGCAATCCCGGCCGCGACCGCAAGCAGGGGCTGGGGCTGGGGTTGGCCATCGTTCGCCGGCTGGCGCAGGTGCTGGGGCACCCGGTGACGGTGCGCTCCAAGCTCGGCAAGGGCTCGGTCTTCGCGGTGGAGGTGCCGCTGTCCGGTTCCGATGGCGACCGGTCGGGCGACGATTCCGCCGACAGCGAGCCGGAACCGGCCGTCGGGACGTCGGCTTCCGCCGCTCCGGCGAAGGCCGGCACGGTGCTGGTGATCGAGGATGACGCCATGCAGCTGGAAGGGATCGGCATGCTGCTGCGCGGCTGGGGCTATGCCGTCATCCCCGCCCGCGGCATCGTCGAGGCCTGCGCCGAACTGGACAGTGCCGCCGCCGCCCCCGACCTCGTGCTGTCCGACCTGCGTCTGTCGGGACCGGAGACCGGCATCGACGCCATCCAGGCGGTGCGCGTCCGTTGCGGCCGGCGCGTGCCGGGTGTGATCGTGACCGGCGATACCGACCCCGACCGTCTGCGCAGCGTCGACCGCAGCGGCCTGCCCCTGGTCCACAAGCCCTGCGACCCTGCGGCCCTGCGCCGCCTGCTCAGCCGCAGCCTGAAAGCAGGGGCGGGTGCCGTTCCGGCGGGCGCATGGCGGCCGGACGTTCCCTGTTCGCGTTAGCCTTTCCGCGCCCGCGCATTTTCGCTCCGCAACATTCCGGTTGGCCTGATTTTCACGTCATGAAACCGTAATGCGGCGTCTTGACAGACCCCGTCATGCGTGGGCAGTGTGACGCTTAGAGCAACCAAACAATTTCGAAAGCGATCATCGGGTTATCGGTTCTTTTCGCAAGCGCAAACAAATGGCCGAGCATATGGCCGCATGCATCTGCCACCAAAACTTCACGAAAGCGTCGCGGGACGGCAACCCAATGCCCTCATGACAACCGCGAACCATACCGGGACAGGGAGACCCACCGCATGTTGACCCGCCGCAAGCTTGCCCTCCTGACGGGCGCCGCCACCACCACCGCGCTGCTGTTCGCCGCCCTTCCGGGATCGGCGCTGGCGCAATCGAAGACGGTGATCGATTTCTGGCACGGCCTGCCGCAGCCGTTGGGCGGCCAGCTGGAACAGGTCGTCAAGGATTTCAACGACAGCCAGCAGGCGGTCCAGGTCAACGCCTCCTACAAGGGGGCCTATCCCGAAACGATGCAGGCGGCCATCGCCGCGTTCCGTGCCGGCAACGCGCCGCATGTCGTCCAGATGTTCGAGGTCGGGACCGCCACCATGATGGCGGCCGGCCCGGCGATCAAGCCGGTCTACCAGCTGATGCAGGAGACGGGGGCGGCCTTCGACGCCAACGCCTACATCCCGGCGGTGAAGGGCTATTACTCGTCCAGGG
>JBKHVJ010000052.1:0-17287 GCA_046570145.1 Alphaproteobacteria bacterium | reverse complement strand
GTGCGGTTTGTGGCGGGTCGATCCGCACGGCGATGGCGATCCGGCGAGCAGCGAGCACCGGGTCGGCGAGCCCGTCGCCCAGATCGCGGGAGAAGCGTTCCAGCTCGTGGGTGCTCAACTCCTTCATGCCGCTGACGCCGAGATTGCCATGCACCAGCGCGTTGCTGACCGCCTCATGCAGCGCCAGCTCGATGTCTTCGCGGCGGTGCCTGGAAAGCGGGTGGCGGGCGCCGATGGCGGCCATCAGGCGGCCGCCCAGCTGCAGGTCGTGTGCGGTCGCGGTCGTCAGGTTGACATAGAGGTCGGCGCCGGACGCCTCGGCCAGCAATGCGGCCACTCCGCCGCCGTCCTCGTCGCCGGCCGCCGGCTCGACCCAGGCGGCGGCCGGGGGCAGCCACAGCGATTCCGCCTCCGCCGCGGCCCCGTCCGTCAGAAGCAGTGCCAGCGGTCCGGAACCGGCCCTCCAATCCGCCGATCCAGCTGCCAAACGCAGGCCCAGCGCCCGCGCCAGCCGGTCGCTGCGGTCGGGCGGCAGCCCTGGCGCGATGAATGCGGCGAAACGCGTGCGGAGCCCGGAGACGCCGCCGCTCGGAAGGGTGGCCCCGTCGGTCAAGCAGGTCAGTCCTCGATCGGGACGATCTTGGCGATCTGCGCCACGGTCAACACCCGCTTCACCTGTCCGGCGGCAGCACGCAGGACGAACTGCTTGTCGGCGCGGTCCATCTCCTCCCGCGCGATCAGCAGCATGCCAATGCCGGCGGAATCGACGAATTCCAGCGAAGACAGGTCGAGCACCTGGCGCCGGGGCTTGTTCTCACCCATCTCGCCGATCAGGGTGCGCAACTTTGCATGGTCGTTGAAGGTCAGGCGGCCGCGCAGGCGGACCACCGCCTCCTGGTCGCGCACTTCGATGCCGTAGTCCATGGTGTCGTCTTTCAGGGTAGGTGGCTCACTGTACAAGTGCTGGCTGTTCCACGCTAGAAAAGTTCAATATCGCCACCCGGACTGTTGTCTCCTCCGACATCCAGGTCTAGCACGCCGTTCTCGTCCAGCGCGGTGCCCTCCAGCAGCAGTTTGCGCACGAAACGTTCGCGCATCTCGCTCAGCGTGAAGCGGCCCATCAACTGGTTCAGCCATTCCTGCGGCTCCCGTCCGCCGATGCCGGGCGGCACCTGGGCGCGGATGCGGGTCTCCAGTTCGCCCAGCCCGGCGCTCATGATGGCGAGGCTGTCGTTGATCGCCTCGATCCGCTGCTTGGTCAGATCCTGGAACTGCATGCCGGTGATGACATGGGCGATGGTGGCGGACATGTCGGACGACACCGAGGCCGCCGTTTCCAGCACCGCCTGGAAATGGGTGGTCTGCGCCACCAGGCTGTCCATCGTCTTGTCGACCTGTTCCTTCGCCAGCATCTGCGGCGACATGTCGGTGTTGGCGATCTGGCGGAGGATGTCGTGGCCGTTGCGCACGCCCTTGACCACCGCGCCCACCTTGCTGCGCATGCGGTCCGCCAGCTCGCCGGTCGTGCGGGAGAGGTGCCGCACCTCCTGCGCGACCACGGCGAAGGTGCGCCCGGCCTCGCCGGCGCGGCTGGCCTCGATGGTTGCGTTCAGCGCCAGGAAATTGGTCTGGCGGTTGATGCCGTCGATGTCGCCGATCGACTTCTCCAGCTCGGCCACGTCCTTCTGAACGTCATCCAGCAGATAGACCATGCTCATCGCATGGCGCGACAGGGTGACGATGTTGCTCACCATGTCGGTGATCATGTCCTGCATGCCGACGACCAGCGTGTCGAGCGGCATCCGTTTGCCGTCGATGTCCACCGATCCCGCCATGGCGACGATCTGCTCCACCCGCTCCGACTGGTCCAGTGCCTTTTGGGCCAGTTCGCGGAAGCGCTCCGACAGGTCGAGGGTGGAGGTCTCCACATGGTTGGACGTGCGCGTCAGCTCGCTCTGGACGATGTCGAGCGTGCGGCGCTGCACGTCGGCGAAGCCGAGCCAGGTCGACAGGAGCTCTGCCGTGACCGAGACCTTGGCCCCTCCGTCCGCAGGGGGCGGTGCAGCGCGATCCACCTTCGCCGGAGCGGCATCTCGGGCGGTTAACTGGCCGGCATCTCTGGCGGTGGCGTCGATAGACATACTGGTGCTCCTTGGGAACTCTGCCCGGATGCCCGCTCGAGTCAGGCGGTGCGGGGGCGCTCGCCGACGGCGTCGAAGGCACGCAGCATTTCGGCGGGGATTTGGGTGAGCGGAAGTTCGACCGCGACCGCACCGGCCTCCTTGGCGGCGCGCGGCATTCCGTAGACGACGCAGCTCGTTTCCTGTTCGCCGATGGTGAAGGCGCCGGCATCGAACATGGCCTTCATCCCGATGGCGCCGTCCCGGCCCATGCCGGACAGGATGACGCCGACCGCGTTGTTGCCGGCGGCCTTCGCGACGGAGGCGAACAGCACGTCCACCGACGGCCGGTGACCGCTGACCGGCGGCGTGTCCTGGATGTGGCAGACGAAACCGGCGGTGTCGCGGGCCACGGCGAGGTGGCGGTCGCCGGGAGCGATCAGCACCAGCCCCTGGGCCGGACGGTCGCCATGGACGGCCACCCTCACCGTGGGCGCCGACAGCCGGTCGAGCCGTGCGGCGAAGCTGGGCACGTAGCTGGGCCCCATATGCTGGGTGATGACGATGGGCGGACAGTCGGCGGGCATGGCGGCCAGAATGTCGCGTAGGCGCTCCACCCCGCCGGTCGAGGCGCCGATGGCGATCAGCCGCTTGCCCGATCCGGCGCGGCGCGGTGTCGGCAGGACGCCATGGACGGCAGGCGGCCTGCGCATGGCCAGCCGGGCGGTGGCGGCGACCCGGATCTTCAGGACCAGTTCCATCGCCGTCGCCTCGAACCCCAGTCCATCGGAACCGCCGGGCTTGGCGATGCAGTCGACCGCCCCGAGTTCCAGCGCGCGGATGGCGGCGTCGGAGCCTTCGCGCGTGAGGGAGGAGACCATGATCACCGGCGTCGGCCGCAGCGTCATGATCTTTTCCAGGAAGGACAGGCCGTCCATCCTCGGCATCTCGACGTCCAGCGTGATGACGTCGGGGTTGGTGGCCTTGATCACGTCGCGGGCCTCGAAGGCGTCGCGGGCGACGCCGGCGACCTCCATCCCCGGCTCGCGGGTCAGGATGTCCTTCAGCATCTCGCGCATAAGGGCGCTGTCGTCGACGATGACGACGCGGATCGATCTGGGCATGGGTCAGTTCCCTCCCGCATCGGCGGGCCCGAACAGCTCCACGTCGCCCTCGATGGGGGTGCGGGCGAGATGGGTGATGAAGGACCGTTCGTGGGTGACGGTGTCGGCCGCCGCCTCCGGCCGCAGCAGGCGGCGCAGGGCGCGGCCACTGTGCGGGAAGTAATGCAGGCGCCGGGCGGAGCCGCCGCCCAGATCCAGGCCGGCCAGCGTCAGCCCCTCCGCCCGCACATAGTTCAGCGCGAAGCGGCTGTTCAGCCCGCCGATATCGTAGCTCGACTCGATGACGCTGGCGCCGCCGAACAGCTTGACCTGCAGCCGCCTGCGGTCGGCCCCGGCGGAGAGCAGGGCGTTGATCAGCCGCTCCATCGCGACCGACCCGTAGCGCGCGGCGGCGCCGGCCCCATCCAACTCGCTGGCTGGCAGGTCGGGCAGCATGAAATGGTTCATGCCGCCGATCCCCCGCACCGGATCGTGGATGCAGGCCGCCACGCAGGAGCCCAGCGTGGTCGCGATCATCAGGTCGCCCCGGTCGCTGACCGCCTGCTGGCCCAGCGCGATCTTGATGGTCTCCGCCTTGAACTCGTGGTTGAAATAGCGTCCGCTGCCCAGCCGCCGGGCCGGTGCCGCCGGGCTGGGTGCCGCATTGGGGAGGGTGGAGGCGTTCATCGCTCACTCCCTCCGGTAGATCGTTGGGCCGGCCTGTCGGAACAGGTTCGACACGCCATACAGGCTCTCCGAGTGGCCAAGGAACAGATACCCGCCCGGGCGGAGCATCCGGCCGAAGTTTTCTATCACCTGCGTGCGGCCGCGGCGGTCGAAATAAATCAGGACGTTGCGGCAAAAGATCGCGTCGAACGGGCCGGACATCGGCCAATGTTCCAGCAGGTTCAAAGGCTTGACTGTCACGAGGCGCTTCAGGTCCTCACCCATCTCCACGGCCTGCTCGCCGTTCAGCCGGATGTCGCGGGTGAAGCGCTGGCGGATGGCGGGCGGAATGCCGGTGGCGCCCGACAGCGGATAGACGCCGCGCCGTGCCGTGTCGACCATGTGGGTGTCGATGTCGGTGGCGAGGATGCGGGCGTCCCAGCGGCGCAGGTCCGCGCCCATGGTCGAGACCAGCACCATCGCCATTGTGTAGGGCTCCGGCCCGGAGGAGCAGCCCGCCGACCATAGCCGCAGCCGCGGGCGGGAAGCGCCGGCATTGCGCGTCCGCACCTCCGGCAGGACGGTGGAGGCGAGAAAGTCGAAATGATGCGATTCGCGGTAGAAGCTGGTCAGGTTGGTGGTCAGCGCATTGACGAGAAAACCGATTTCGTCCGCCCCGCCGTCGCCCTGCAACAGGACGCAATAGGCGTCGAAGTCGGGCAGCCGCAATTCGCGCAGGCGGCGCGCCAGCCGGGCATAGACCATCTCCGCCTTGTGCGGGGCCAGTGCGATGCCGGCCAGCTGGTAGAGCAGGCCGGCGATCAGGTCGAAATGGTGCCGTTCGAAATGGAACTCGCGCGCGCCGCCGAACACCGCGGCCGGTACTGGGCGCGCCGTCGTGGGTTCGATCGACAGGGAGGAGGAACGGTCGGTCATCGCGGCACCGGCAGCATCGTCAGGCGGGCACCTGCTGCCGCCGGATTCCCCCAGTGGAAGCAGTGCCTGCGGAGGTGGAGTCCCGCGATTGGCGGTCCAGGGTGAAGAAGGTCATCTGCTGGCGCAGCTGTTCGGCCTGATCCTCCAGCGAGCGGGCGGCGGCGGTGCTTTCCTCCACCAGTGCGGCGTTCTTCTGCGTCATCTCGTCCATCTGGGCGATGGCGATGTTGACCTCGTCCAGGCCGGAAGCCTGCTCGGCCGTGGCCCGGGCGATCTCCGACACCAGATCGGCGACGCGGCCGATGCCCGACACGATCTCCGTCAGGGCACCGCCGGCGGAACGGACCAGCCCGACGCCCTCGCGCACCTGCCCGCTGCTGTCGAGGATCAGCGACTTGATCTCCTTCGACGCCTGGGCGGAGCGCTGGGCAAGCTGCCGCACCTCCTGAGCCACCACGGCGAACCCGCGGCCGGCATCGCCGGCACGGGCCGCCTCCACTGCCGCGTTCAGCGCCAGCAGGTTGGTCTGGAAGGCGATCTCGTCGATCACCCCGATGATGTCGGCGATCTTCTGCGACGACTGCTCGATCCGGCGCATCGCTTCCACCGCACTGGTCGCCACCTCGCCGCCACGGGACGCGGCGGTGCGCGCCTCGGTGGCATAGCCATTGACCTGCTGGGCATTGTCGGCGTTGGAGCGCACGGTGGCGGCGAGCTGTTCCATGCTGGCCGCGGTCTCCTCCAGCGAGGAGGCCTGCTGCTCGGTCCGTTCCGACAGGTCCATGCTCCCTTCCGCCACCTCGCGGCTGGCGATGGCGATGGAGCCGGCGGCATTGTCGATGCGGCGGACGATCTCCGACAGGTGGGCGACCGTGCCGTTGACGTCGTCCGTCAGCCGCTGGAACACGCCTTCGTACTTCTTGTCGATCCGCCGGGTGAGGTCGCCCTGGGCCAGCGCCTCCAGCACCGACGCCAGTTCCTCGGTGACGGCGGCGACATTCGCCGACAGACGGTTGATGCCCTCGCTGACCAGCCGGAAGAAGCCGGTCTTGCCGTCCAGCGCAATGCGGCGGCTGAAGTCGCCGCGCACCGCGTTCTCCACGATGGCGCCGATCTCCGTCTCGATCGCCAACTCCTCCGTCAGGTCGCGCCATTCGATGACGGTGCCCAGCTTCTCGCCCCGGCGGCTGACCACCGGGTTGGCGATGACCTGGAAGGTGCGGCCGCCGGTCTTGGCACAGCCGCGGTGGGTCTGGCTGAGGTCGGCCAGGAGGCGGCGCTGGTGGGCGGGGTCGCGGTGGAAGATGTCGAAATTCTGGCCGATCAGTCGGTCCGGATCGAAGCCGGGCAGCGAGTTGCGCAGGTCGGCCTCGGCGTGGCGGAACATGGCCATGATCGAATCGTTGGCGTAGAGGATGCGGCCGTCGGTGTCCGCCATCATGATGTTGGCCGACACCCGTTCCAGGGCGATGCGGGAGCGCAGGGCCTCCACCGCCTCGTCCTTGAAGGCGGCGACGGCGCGGGCCATGTCGCCCAGCTCGTCCTGCTGGCCGGTGTGCGGCACGGCGACCGACAACTTGCCGTCGGTGAGGTCGGCCATCACCCGGCGGATGCCGGTGACCGGCGTGACGATGGAGGCGGCGATGCGGTTGGCCGCGACGACGCCGATCACCAGCGACAGCAGGCCGAGCCCGACGGTCAGGCGGATGGTGAAGTCGGCCATGGTGCCGGCCTCCGCCTCCGTCGCCCTTGCATCTGCGGCGATCCTGCCGACGATCCCGTCGATGGCGCGGTTGACCGCTGTGGCGGCGGCGGCGAGCTGTTCCGCCCGCCGCTTCGCCTCGTCGTTGGCGGCGATGACATCGCGGAAGGCGGCGCGATAGTCGGCGGCGCGGGCATCGACCTCGCGCAGCGCCGTTGGCAGGCCGCTGTCGGAGCGGACGGCGGCGGACAGCCGGGTGATGGCGTCGACCATCGCCCTGCCTTCCGCTTCCACCTGGGCGGCCGCGGCGGGGTCGCGCAGCCCGATGGCGCGGTTGGCGCTGAAGCGGGTCATCAGCCAGTGCTTTTCCACCTCCTGCGCGGCGAAGGCGGTGCCCTTGTCGCCGGAGGCATCGGCGGCCGAGATCACGTCCTCCAGCCGTTTCGTCACCTGGGCGCCATGCGGGTCCATCCGTTCGCGCAAGCCGCGGTCGGCCTGCTCCCGCATGGTGCGCACCGCTTCGAACCGCTCATGGTAGGCGGTGTGCAGGCCGCTCAGCTCGGCGAAAGCGGCAGCCTGGGCCGAGGCCGCGAGAGCCGCCTGCCGCTGCGCCATCGCCGATTCGAATTTCCCGCGCAGCACGCGCAGCCGGTCGAGCGCCTCGGGCGAACCGATATTGATGTATTCGCGGGTCTCCAGCCGCTCCGCGGCCAGACGGCTTTCCAGATCCTTGGCGAAGACGGCGAGGTCGCCCGAGGCGATGACCCGATCGATGCGGCGGTTCAGCCCGTCCAGACCCAGGATACCCACGCCGGACTGGGCGGCGATCAGCACCAGCAGAAGGCCGAAGACCAGCCACAGCCGTTTGGCGATGCGCATGTCGCTGAGGAAGCTGCCGGTCTTGGCGATCGTACCGTCGGTGGCCATCGGTGACGTTCCCTCTTTTTTATTGCTTCTCGTTGCAGCGGGCGTCGAAGGTCGCCCGGCCCATTTCGGTCAGGTTGCCTCCAGCGCCGGTGCGCGCGCCGCGGAGTCCTGGTCGACATGTTCGCCGGCGAACAGCTTCTCGACGTTCAGCAGGGTCACCATCCGGTTTTCGGCGGTGTAGAGACCGCTGAGATATTCGGCGTCGATCAGGCCGCTGTCGACGTCGGGCGGCGGCTTGACCGCATCGTGGCCGATGGCCAGGATGTCGGAGATGGCGTCGACCAGGATGCCCCGCGTGCGTTCGCCCACCTGCATCACCACCACGACATGGCGCTTCGTCACCTGCGTGGGGCCGCCGCCGAAGCGGGCGCGCAGGTCGAAGATCGGGATGATGATGCCGCGCAGGTTGATCACGCCGCGGACATGGTCGGGAAGGTTGGGCAGTCGGCTTTCCGGTGTCCAGCCGCGGATTTCCCTGACTGCGAGGATGTTGACGCCGTATTCCTCGCTGCCGACCGTGAAGGTGACGTACTGATCCTCCCTCCCGTTGGCGGCGCCGGCGGGCTGAAGGTCGGTGCGGGAGTTGACGGGGGCGATTGCGGTGGAGCTGCTCATCGCTGGGCCTCAAACCGTTTGGCGTTGACGCTGGTCGGACCTGTCCGCCGGGGCGGGCAGGGATGGGGAAGGCGGGGTGGCGCTGCCATTGCCGGCGCCATAGCGGCTCATTTCGCGCAGGCCCGCGACGTCCAGGATCAGGGCGACGCGGCCGTCGCCCAGGATGGTCGCGGCGGCCACGCCGTCCAGCCGGCGGAAGTTGGCTTCCAGGCTCTTGATGACGACCTGCTGCTGGCCCAGCACCTCGTCGACCACGAGGCCGAGGCGGGAGCCGTCCTCCGTCTCCACCAGCACGACCAGCCCCTTGGTGGCGTCGTCGATGGCCTTGGGGATGCCGAACAGCCGGTGCAGGTGGACAAGCCGCACATACTCGCCGCGCGCCATCATGACGTCGCACTTGTTCACCAGCCCATGCAGGTCGGCGGGCTTGGGGCGCAGGCTTTCCACGATGTTGGTCAGCGGCAGGACGAATCGCTCCTCCCCGACCGAGATCACCATGCCGTCCAGCACCGCGAGCGTCAGCGGCAGCGACAGGACGAAGCGCGAGCCCTCGCCCGGTGTGGAATAGACGCCGATGCGTCCGCCCAGGCCGGAGATGTTCCGCCGCACCACGTCCATGCCGACGCCGCGGCCGGAGAGGTTCGACACCTGATCGGCGGTGGAGAAGCCGGGCAGGAAGATCGGGTTGTCGATCTCCTCGTCCGACAGGCTGGATCCCGGCTGGACCAGCCCCTTCTCGATGGCCTTGGACAGCACCTTGGCGCGGTTGATGCCGCGGCCGTCGTCAGTCACCTCGATCACGATGCGGCCGGACCGGTGGGCGGCTGACAGATGCACGGTGCCGGCGCGCGGCTTGCCGATGCGCTCCCGCTCTTCCGGCCCCTCCAGTCCATGGTCGATGGAGTTGCGGATCATGTGGGTCAGCGGATCGACGAGGTTCTCCACCACCGTCTTGTCGACCTCCGTCGTCTCGCCCGACGTGACCAGCATCACCTCCTTGCCGGTCATGGCGGCGCATTCGCGCACCAGCCGCGGCATGCGCGAGAAGACGCTGGAGACCGGCTGGGCGCGGATCGACATCACGCTCTCGCGCAGCTCGCGGGTGTGCTGGGCGAGGCTCTCCAGCCCCTCCAGCAGTTCCTGGAACTGGCCGGGCGGCAGGTCGCGCAGATGCTCCGCGATCATCGCCTGGGTGATGACCATTTCGCCGACCATGTTGACGAGCCGGTCGATCTTGTCGAGGTCGACGCGGATGGTGTGGGTGGTCGGCCCGGAATGGTCGCCGCCCGTGCCGCCATTGCCGCGCTTGGCGCCGTCGCCGGCCTTCGCGGTGCCGGGAGAGCCGGAGGTGGTGGCCGGCGCCGTTGCGGCCGGCAGGGAGGCGGGCGCTGCCGGTTCCGGCAGGTTGGCGGCCGGCGCGGTGGCGGCTGGCAGGGGAGCGGCGGCCTGGATGATGGCGGGAGGCGGCGCCTCGGCGCCGATGCGGATGTCGCAGTCGTCGGCGACGAACTCGAACACGTCGTCGATCCGGGCGCGGTCGACCTGCGGGTCGGCCAGCAGCGTAACCGTCCAGGACAGGTGCAGCAGCTCGGCGTCGAGGTCGCGCAGCGCGGGCAGCTTATCCAGGTGGCAGACCACCTCCGCATCGCCCAGCCGGCGCAGGGCGCGCAGCATGTAGGTCGGCTCGTTGCCCGACAGCAGCAGTTCGGCCTTCGGACGGAAGACGATGGTCCAGCGGACCTTTCCCTCCGGCACCGGGCCGCCAGAAGCCGGGCTGCTGCCGGCAGGAGAGGGCTTGTCGTCGCGGGCGGCCTGGATGGCGGCCAGCGCGTCGCCGAAGATGCCGGCCTCGTCATCCTCGTCATCCGGATACAGGGAGGAGGCGGGTGCGGGGGGCTGTTCCTCCGCCGGTGCTTCCGCCTTGCCCAGGAAGCGGCGCAGCGCCGCGACGGTGCCGTCGGTGGTGCCGGCCGGCACGTCGGTTTCGTCGGCGGCATGAGCCAGCAGGCGGGCCAGCACGTCGTTGGCGCGGATCAGCGTATCGACCAGCCCGGTGGTGACGGGGATCTCGGCATTGCGCACGCCGTCCATCACCGTCTCGAACTCGTGCGCGAAAGCGACGAGGTCGTTGAAGCCGAAGGCGCCGCCGCCGCCCTTGATCGAATGGACGGCGCGGAAGATCGCGTTCACCTCGTCCATGTCGATCTCGCCGGGGGCGAGGCGCAGCAGCCCGGCCTCGGCGACGGCCAGCAATTCGGCGCTTTCGTCGAAGTAGGTCTGCTTGAAGCGGCTGAGATCGTCCACGGCTGTCTCCCCTTACCGTCCGCTGCCCTTACCGTCCGCTGCGGGTCAGCCGCAGACCTTCTGCACCACCGACACCAGCTTGTCGGGGTTGAAGGGCTTCACGATCCAGCCGGTCGCTCCGGCGGCCCGGCCTTCCGCCTTCTTGCTCTCGTCCGCTTCGGTGGTCAGCATCAGGATCGGCAGGGTGCGATGGGCAGGAATGGCGCGCAGCTTGCGGATCAGGGTCAGCCCGTCCATCACCGGCATGTTCAGGTCGGTGATGACCAGATCGATCTTGGTGGTGGCGATGGCGCTCATCGCCTGCTGGCCGTCGGCGGCCTCCACCACGTCGTAGCCGGCGCCCCGCAGGGTGAACGACACCATGTCGCGCATGGTCCGCGAGTCATCCACCGTCATCACTTTCTTCTTCACGCTCGGCTCCATTGCTTCAGCCAGGCGGCGAGACCCAGATCCTCGCACGCTTCGGACAGGATCTCGGACGGGGAGGCGAGGCCGAAGGCGGCCCCGCGGTCGGCTGCGTCGCGGGCGGCGACGACCAGCGTCTGGATGCAGGCGGCACTGATCCGCTCCACAGCGTCCGCCTGCACGGTGACGTCCGCCGACGCCTTGAAGGCGGCGCGCAGGCTGTCGAGCAGAGGTTGCGCCATGGGCAAATCCAGGTCGCTGGGCAGGCCCAGGCGAATCCGCCCGCCATCTTCCTCCGTCCACTTGATCAGCGACACGCCACCCCTCCGTCCACAGCAGACGCACTCTTGCGCATTCCGGTTGCAGGAGCGACGTTGCCAGAAGGCGTCTCAAGGATTCGTTAAGCGGAAGTGGTGGATGGACCGGGCGTCGTTGAGAAGTTGGGGATAACCGCAGTCAAAATTGGGACATGCCGCCGGGATCGGTGCAGGGGTATGTGGGTCAGCCCTTGGCCCGTGCGATCAGCGGACGGAATTCCGCCAGAACCGATTCGTAGACCGGACGCTTGAAGGCGACGATCAGGCCCGGCAGTTCCTCCGCGTCGATCCATTTCCAGGCATCGAACTCCGGATGGTCGGTGTCGAGCCGGACGTCGGCCTCGTCGCCGGTGAAGCGGGCCAGCATCCACATCTGCTCCTGCCCGCGCCAGCGGCCCTTCCAGACCTTGCCCAGCAGTTCGTCGGGCAGGTCGTAGCGGTGGGGGGCGGTGGTCATGGCGATGAACTCCGCCTTGGCGGTGCCGATCTCCTCCTCCAACTCGCGGAAGGCGGCGGTGCGGGCGTCCTCGCCCTCGTCGACGCCGCCCTGGGGCATCTGCCAGTCGGCGTCCGACCCGCAGCGCTTGGCGACGAACACCTCGCCGCGGTCGTTCAGCAGCATGATCCCGACGCAGGGGCGGTAGGGCAGGGAGTTGCGGTCGATGGGGGCGGTCATGGGGGCTTCCTCGGGGTCGGAGCGGCTCAGGCTTTGGTGATGAAGAAATAGACTGTCATCGCCGCACCCACCAGGATCACGACCTTGCGCAGGAACGGCGGCGGGATCCGGCGGGCGACCGAGGCGCCGGCATAGCCGCCGGCCATGGCGGCGACCAGCATGATCAGCGCCTCCGTCCAATAGACGGCACCCCCGGCGACGAAGGCCGCCACCGCGACGGCGTTCAGGCAGCCGGAGACCAGCGACTTCAGCCCGTTCATCGCATGCAGGTCGGTCAGGCCGAAGACGCCCAGCGTCGCCAGGATCAGGATGCCGATGCCGCCGCCGAAATATCCGCCATAGACGGCGATCAGGAACTGCACGGCCAGCACCGTGCCATGGCCGATGGTGCAGTTACGGCGGATCCAGGCCGAGGCCTTGGGGCCGACCGCGAACAGCAGCGTGGCGAACAGCAGCAGCCAGGGGACGATGGCCTCGAAGGTCCGCTGCGGCGTCCACAACAGCAGAAGCGCGCCCAACAACCCGCCGACCAGGCTGATGCCGAGGAAGGATGGCAGGTGGATATCGCGGATGCGCCCCAGCTCCCGCCGGTAGCCGTAGGCGCTGGCCAGCGCGCCGGGCGACACCGCGACAGTGCTGGTGGCGTTGGCGTTCAGCGGCGGCACGCCGGCCAGGATCAGCGCCGGGAAGGTCAGGAAGCTGCCGCCCCCGGCCACGGCGTTCAGCACGCCCGCGAAGAAGGCGGAGACGATCAGCAGCAGCGTCAGCATGTCACCTTACCCGAAAACCTTCACCCGGCGGGGCCGGCGCGTTGCGTTTTGCACACGCCCGCCCATACCGCAACGCCGAAGTCCCACAACCGCGCGGCTTTCGCAACCCCGAACAATTCGTTAAGGTCGTCGTCCCTTCAACGGATAGAGTGTCCGGAGACCTTCATGTCCGCCCTGCTCGATACCACCGACGCCCTGCACGACCAGATGCTGACCCTCGGCCGCGCCGCCCGCGCCGCCGCGGCCGCGCTGGCGACCGTGCCAGGACCGTCGAAGGACCGGGCGCTGAGGGCGGCCGCCGCGGCCATCCGCGCCCGCGCCGTCGAGATCAAGGCCGCGAATGCCGAGGACATGGCGAACGCCCGCGACCTGTCCGGCCCCATGCGCGAACGGCTGATGCTGGACGACACGCGCATCGAGGCGATGGCAAAGGGCCTCGAGGACATCGCCGACTTCCCCGATCCCATCGGCGGCGTGCTGGCGGAATGGACCCGGCCCAATGGCCTGCGCATCCAGCGCGTCCGCGTGCCGCTGGGCGTGGTCGGCATCATCTATGAAAGCCGGCCCAACGTGACGGCGGATGCCGGCGGCATCTGCCTCAAGTCGGGCAACGCCGCCATCCTGCGCGGCGGATCGGAGAGCATCCGTTCGTCCCGCGCCATCGCCGACTGCCTGGTCCAGGGCCTGCGCGAGGCCGGACTGCCGGAGGCGGCGATCCAGCTGGTGCCCACCACCGACCGCGCCGCCGTCGGCCATATGCTGACGATGCGCGATTGCATCGACGTCATCATCCCGCGCGGCGGCAAGTCGCTGATCCAGCGCATCGCCGACGAGAGCCGGGTACCGGTCATCAAGCATCTGGACGGCAACTGCCACGTCTATGTCGACGCCGCCGCCGATCTGGAGAAGGCGCGCAAGGTGGTGCTGAACGCCAAGATGCGCCGCACCTCCATCTGCGGCGCCGCCGAAACCCTGCTGGTCGACCGCGCCATCGCCGACAAGGCCCTGCCGGCTCTGGTGAAGGACCTGCTGGACGCCGGTTGCGCCGTGCGCGGCGACGCGGCGGCGCAGGCGGTGGACCCGCGCGTGACCCCGGTGGCGCCGGAGGATTGGGACACCGAATATCTCGACGCCATCATCGCCTGCGGCGTGGTGGACGGGGTGGACGCCGCCATCGACCACATCAACGCCCACAGCTCCCACCACACCGAATCGATCCTGACCGAGGATCCGGCGGTGGCGGAGCGTTTCCTGTCGCGGGTGGACAGCGGCATCGTGCTGTGGAACGCCTCGACCCAGTTCGCCGACGGCGGCGAGTTCGGCATGGGCGCGGAGATCGGCATCTCCACCGACAAGTTCCACGCCCGCGGCCCGGTGGGTGCGGAGCAATTGACCAGCTACAAGTATGTCGTGCGCGGCGATGGCCAGACCCGGCCGTAAGGATCAGGCCCCTCACCTCTATTCCGGCCCGTTGTATGCCGGCCTCACCGTCGGCATCCTCGGCGGGTCGTTCAACCCGGCCCATGCCGGGCACCGGCACATCAGCCTGTTCGCGCTGAAGGCGCTGGGCCTCGACCGGGTGTGGTGGTTGGTCAGCCCGCAGAACCCGCTGAAGTCCGCGTCCGGCATGGCGTCCCTGCCGGAACGACTGGCGGAGGCGCGGGCGGTCGCCGCCCATCCGCGGATCGAGGTGACGGCGCTCGAGACGGCGCTCGGCACCCGCTTCACTGCCGATACGCTGGCCAAGCTTCAGCGCCGCTTCCCGAAAACCCGGTTCGTTTGGTTGATGGGAGCGGACAATCTGCGACAAATTCCGCGCTGGAAGCTTTGGACACGAATCTTCGACTCGGTGGCCGTTGCGGTTTTCGCCCGGCCCACCTATTCTCTTAGTGCGCTGAGCGGCAAGGCCGCCCAGCGTTTCACCCGTCGACGGGTGTCCGTGTCGGGGGTAAAAGGGCTGGCGCGCCGCAGGCGGCCGGCCTGGGCGTTCTTACGCAACCCCCTGCATCCGGCCTCGGCGACGGCGATCCGGCAGGCACGGGCCGCCGGGTCGTGAAACCGTTGCAAGAGGTTGGAGCCATCACCACGCACACCGAAACGGCCGCGACCGCTCCGCGGCCAGCCGCCGTTCCCCAGATCCTGGAACCGCAGGACCTGAAGGCGCTCATTCAGGCGTCGCTGGACGCCGATCAGGCGGATGACGTGACCGTCATCGATCTCGCCGGGAAAACCACCTTCGCCGATTACATGATCGTGGCGTCGGGCCGCAACACGCGGCACATCGCCGCCATGGCCATGAAGCTGGCCGAAAAGCTGAAGCAGGCCGGCGTCCGCGGCGTCGAGATGGAAGGCATGACCCAGTGCGACTGGGTCCTGGTCGATGCCGGCGACGTGATCGTCCACCTGTTCAAGCCGGAAGTCCGGACCTTCTACAACATCGAAAAGATGTGGGGCCTGGAGCTGCCGACGCCGTCGGGAACGGCACGGCTGAGCGCCTGACGGGCCGAGGGCGGAAACGAGGGCGGAGGGCCGCATCATGCGTTTGTGGCTCGCTGCCGTCGGGCGGTCGCGGGGTGGACCCACCCGCGACCTGTTCGACGAGTATGTCGGCCGGCTCAGCTGGCCCTTTACCCTGAAGGAGGTCGAGGTGAAGAAGCGCCTCTCCTCCGACGAATTGAAACGGCAGGAGGCCGAGCTGCTGCTTGCCGCCGTGCCGGCCGGCGCCATCGTCGTGGCGCTGGACGAACGCGGCAAGGCGCTGCCCAGCGAAGCCTTCGCCGCCAAGATCGGCGACTGGCGCGACCGCGGCACCGGCGACCTCGCCTTCCTGATCGGCGGTGCCGACGGCCATGGCGACGCGGTGCGCGCGCGGGCCGACTTCCTGCTCGCCTTCGGGCCGATGACCTGGCCCCACATGCTGGTGCGCGGCATGCTTGCGGAGCAACTCTATCGCGCCCAACAAATTCTTGCCGGCCACCCCTATCACAGATCCTGATACCGAGCGTCGCATCCGGCGCGCGGGAAAGCGCCGGAGCGGAAGAATACGAAACTCCGAGACCACAACCTTTCGAGAAAGGTAAGCGCGATGACCGAGACCAACCGACCCCGCCCTGTCGTCCTCTGTATCCTGGACGGCTGGGGCTATCGCGAGGAGCGGTCCGACAACGCGATTGCGCTGGGCGACACCCCGAACTGGGACCGCCTGTGGTCGGCCGAGCCGACGGCCTTCCTGAACGCCAGCGAGGAAGAGGTCGGCCTGCCGAAGGGGCAGATGGGCAACTCCGAGGTCGGGCACATGAATCTCGGCGCCGGCCGGGTCGTCATGCAGGATCTCGTGATGATCGACCACGCCATCGTCCAGGGCGATCTCGAGCGCAATCAGGCGCTGAACGATCTCGTGAAGACGATGCACAAGACCGGCGGGCGCGTCCACCTGATGGGCCTGCTGTCGCCGGGCGGCGTGCACTCCCACCAGGACCACATCGCGGCGCTGGCCGGCGTGCTGTCGCGCGAGGGTGTGCCGGTGGCCGTCCACGCCTTCACCGACGGGCGCGACGTGCCGCCGCAGAGCAGCAAGGATCAGGTCGCCGAGTTCATGGCCGACGTCTTCGAGCTGCCGGGCGTCGAGGTGGCGACCGTCATCGGCCGCTATTACGCCATGGACCGCGACAAGCGCTGGGACCGCGTCGCCAAGGCCTATGCCGCGATGACCAAGGCGGAGGGAGAGCGCGCCGCCGACCCGATCCAGGCGATCGAGCAGAGCTATGCCGCCGACAAGCATGACGAGTTCATCCTGCCGACGGTGATCGGCGACTATGCCGGCATGAAGGACGGCGACGCGATCCTGATGGCGAATTTCCGCGCCGACCGTGCCCGCGAGATCCTGGCCGCCTATGTCGATAAGGATTTCGACGGCTTCCCCGTCGACGGTGCGCCGAAGCTGGCCGCCGCGGTCGGCATGGTCGAATATTCGTCGTCGCTGGCGAAGCTGATGACCACCATCTTTCCGCCGAAATCCCTGACCAAGGTGCTTGGCGAGGTGGTTTCCGAGGCCGGAATGAAGCAGCTGCGCATCGCCGAGACGGAGAAGTACCCCCACGTCACCTTCTTCTTCAACGGTGGCGAGGAGCGGGTGTATGAGGGCGAGGACCGCATCCTGGTCCCGTCGCCGAAGGTCGCCACCTACGACCTGCAGCCGGAGATGTCGGCCGCCGAGGTGACCGAGAAGCTGGTCGGCGCCATCGATTCCGGAAAGTACGACCTCGTCGTCGTCAACTTCGCCAATCCCGACATGGTCGGCCACAGCGGCATGCTCGACGCCGCCATCAAGGCGGTGCAGGCGGTCGACGGCAGCCTGGGTCAGGTGGAGGCCGCGGTGCGCCGCGCCGGCGGCACCATGCTGGTCACCGCCGACCATGGCAACTGCGAGCTGATGAAGGACCCGGAGACCGGCGGCCCGCATACCGCCCACACGCTGGACAAGGTTCCGCTGGTGCTGGTCAACGGCCCCGCCGGCGCCCGGATCGAGAGCGGCCGTCTGGCCGACATCGCCCCGACGCTGCTCGACCTGCTGGGCCTGCCCAAGCCGGACGAGATGACCGGCCGCAACCTGCTGGTCCGCACCGCCGCCCGCGCGGCGGCGGAGTAACGGATGGCGCCGCGTGGCTCTTTCATGCCGTATTCCCCCTCTCCCCCCGGGGAGAGGGTCGGGGTGCGGGGGATGCACAGGGTAGATTCTCGGTAAAG
>JBKHVJ010000051.1:0-6356 GCA_046570145.1 Alphaproteobacteria bacterium | reverse complement strand
AGGACGGCTACGTCACCCCGGAACGGGCGGCGGCCGATTACGGGATCGTGCTGACCCCCTTGCCGGGGGGCCGCTACCGCGCCGCCGTTCCGCAACGGGTGGCGTGACGGCGGGATCGCGGCACCGTCGCCGGATAAGGCCGAACCGGCGGCGACGTCTTGGAAACTGCCGATCTTCCAGGAGGAAACACCATGATCCGGACACCCGCCGGCCGCCTTGCCGCGACGTTCCTGTGTCTCGGCATCCTGGCCTCGCAAGAGCAGGCCTTGGCCGCCGACACGATCAAGCTCGGCGTGCTGACCGACCAGTCGTCGGCCTATTCGATGGTCGGCGGTCTCGGCACCGTGGCGACCGTGAGGATGGCGGTCAAGGATTTCGGCGGACAGGTGCTGGGTAAGCCGATCGAACTGCTGTCCGCCGATCATCAGAACAAGCCGGACATCGGCGCGCAGATCGCCCGCCGCTGGATCGACGTCGACCAGGTGGACGGCTTCGTCGAGGTCCAGACCTCGTCGGTCTCCCCGGCGGTGCTCAATCTGGCGCAGCAGAGCAACAAGGAGATCCTGTTCTCGGCGGCGGGGACGCTGGACCTGACGACCAAGTTCTGTTCCGACGTCAGCGTGCAATGGACCTGGGACAATTACGCGCTGGCCCGCGTCGCCGGCGTGCCATTGGTCGACAAGGGTTTGAAATCCTGGTTCCTGATCGATCCCGACTACAACCTTCGGCAAGGCGGTGGAGCGCGACACCCGGTCGGTGGTCGAGGAAAAGGGCGGGACGATCATCGGATCCACGCGGACGGCCCTGAACGAACAGGATTTTTCCGACCCCATCTTCCAGGCCCAATCATCGGGCGCCCAGGTCGTCGCCGCCGCCTTGGCCGGGTCGGACGCCGTCAACTTCATGAAGGCGGCCTCCGAATTCGGCCTGTCGCGCGGAAAGCAGAAGATCGCCTTGCTATCCGCCACAATCAACCACGTCGCGGGCATGGGGTTGGACACGGCGCGGGGGCTGCAACTGGTCGAAACCTTCTACTGGGATATGAGCGACGAGACGCGGGCATAGTCGGAACGCTTCGTCGCGCAGACTTCGCATGTCCCCAACATGTTCCAGGCGGGCGCCTACAGCGCCACCTTGCATTATCTGCAGGCCGTGCAGGCGGCCGGCACAACCGACGGAAAGCGCGTAGTCGCCGAAATGAAGCGCCTGCCGGTCAACGACTTCATGACCCGCAATGGCCGGCTTCGCGCCGACGGCCGGATGCTGCGCGACATGTATCTGTTCGAGGTGAAGGCCGCACGGGAATCGAAGAGCAAATACGACTTCTACAAGCTCGTAGCGACCGTTCCCGGACCCGATGCCTTCCTGCCGGAGACTCTCAGCAGTTGCCCGTTGCTCGTCAAGCACTGACGGGCCACCAACCGTGGAAAAAACGAAAAGGGAGGAAATGAGATGGCCATTCCATCGTTCCGGCGCCGGTCCATCCACGGCGGGTCCCGTGGGCGGCTGGTCGCGGCGCTGTCGGTCCTGCTGGCGGCGGGGGCCGCGCTGTTCCCCGTCACCCCGGCCGCTGCCGCCGAAAAGACGCTCACCCTCATCAGCTCCTTCCCGCTCGACGGGCCGGCGGGCGACAAGATGCATGTGGTGAAGCTGTTCATCGAACGCTTCAACAAGAAGGCCACCGGCAAGGCGCGCATCCGCGTCGTCGGCGGGCCGGAGATCGTGGCGCCGTTCGACCAGTTGAAGGCGTTGCAGACCGGCCAGTTCGACATGATGGTCGCGACGTCGCTCTACTTCAACGAACTGCGCGACCTCCAGTTCTTCCACTATCTGCCCTTCGACGAACACATCCGCACCGCCAGGCAGGCGGCGCCGCTGCTCCAGAAGATTTCGCGGGAGAAGGCCGACGTCGTCTTCCTGCAATATTCCAGCCCCGGCCTGTCCTTCTACCTGTGGACCAAGAACCGGCCCATCGCCAAGCCGGACGACGCGCGCGGGCAGAAGATCCGCACCTTCGGCGACACCACGGCGCCGCTGGTCCGCCATCTCGGCATCGTGCCCACCAGCATCGCCAGCAACGAGGTCTATTCGGCGCTGCGCACTGGCCTGCTCGACGGCGCGCTGCGCGATCCGCTGTCGATCGACCTGCTGAACGAAGGCGAATTGCTGAAATTCGCCACCGAAGCCAACGTCGCCGACATCGAGACCGAAACCTACGTCTCGGCCAAGAGTTGGGACGCGCTGCCGGAGGACGTCCGCCAGATGCTGAACGAGACGGCGCGGGAAACCGAGGTCGAGGGCTTCGCCTGGATGAAGAACCGCGTCGCGGCGGCGATGGACAAGATGAAGACGCGCTACGGCGTCCAGGTCGTGCCGTCGTCCCCGGAACTGAAGACCGTCCTGAACCAGACGATCCCCAAGGAGATCCTGGGCGGTCTGGTCGGAAACTCGAAATACAAGGACGAGATCATCGAGAAGTTCGAGCTGAAATCGGCCGTGAACTGATCCGCCCCGAACCGACCCGATCGACCGACGGCGCGCCGGGATTCGGCCCCGGCGCGCCTCATCGTCTTCCCACGCAACGGAGCCATCATGGTCCGTCCCATCTCCAAGGCGCTGGAGCTGTTCAGCCGCGTCGTCCTCGTGGCGCTGGTTGGGCTGGTCTGCACCAACGCCGTGCTGCGCTACGTCTTCGACGCGCCGATCGTCTGGGCCGACCAGATCACCGGCTACGGCATGGTCTACATCACCTTCCTGGTGGCGCCCTGGGTGCTGGCGCAGCGCCGTCACATCGCCGTCGACCTGCTTCAGGAATGCCTCAGCCCGCAGACCCGGCCCTTGCTGGGCGCCGTGCTGGGGCTGGTCGGCTTCCTCTACAACGCCGGCTTCACCTGGCTGGCGTGGAGCGAGCTGGCGCGCATCCTGGCCCGCGATTCGCAGTTCTCCGACGCCATCCTGGTCCCGCAATGGATGATCTATTGGGTTCTGCCGGTCGGCAGCGGCCTGATGGCCCTGGAGTTCGCGCTGAACGGCATCGAGGATCTGCGCGCCTACCTGCGCGGCGCGCCGGCCCCGCGCGTGGCCGCCGAGTGAGGGGGAGGATACGATCATGGAATGGTACACCGCGTTTCTGCTGCTCGCCAGCGGCCTTGTCTTGGCGATGGCCAGCAATATTCCCGTCGCGTTCGCCTTCGGGATTATCAACATCGTCGCCGCCTATCTCCTGTTCGGTTCGGTGGAGGCGCTGTCCTTCGTCGTGCACGCGTCCTTTTCCAGCGTCGCCAGCATCCATCTGACGGCGATCCCCTTCTTCCTGCTGATGGGGACGATCTTCGTCCGCACCGGTCTCAGCACCGTCGTGCTGGATGCGGTCGACCGCATCCTATCCGGTGTCCGGGCGTCCGGTTGCTACGTCGCGGTCGGCAGCGGGGCGCTCTATGGCGCGCTGATGGGGGCGAGCATCGCCTCCACGGCGGTGATGGGCGCCACCATGGTAGGCGACCTGCGGCAGCGCGGCTATAGCAATACGCTGGCCATCGGGCCGATCATCGGGTCGGGAACGTTGGCCAATTTGATCCCGCCCAGCCTTGGCGCCGTGTTGATCGGCAGCCTCGCCGGGATTCCGATCGCCGACCTGCTTATCGCCGGCGTCGGCCCGGCCATGGTCGTCATCCTGCTGTTCTGCGGCTACATCGCCATCAAGGCGCGCCGCTTCACCGGCACGCTGGCCGAGGTCCCCGCGACCCTGCGGGTGAGGCTCGGCGGCGTTCTGCTGCTGGTGCCGATGATCGTTCCGGTGTTCTTCGTCACCGGCGTCATCTATCTGGGGGTGGCGACTCCGACCGAGGCGTCGGCGACCGGGGCCTTCGCCACCTTCGTGGTCGCCGCCGCCTATGGGCGGATGAACTGGAAGGTCTTCAACGAAAGCCTGATGGACGCGCTGGAGATCGCCGCGATGATCATGCTGATCGTGGCGAGTTCCAAGGCCTACAGCCAGATCCTGGCAATCACCGGCATTGCGCCGGGCTTCGCCGAATTCCTGGCCGATGTCACCAGTTCGCCGACCGTGGCGGTGCTGATCGTTCTCGCCATCGCGCTGGTGCTCGGCTGCTTCATGGACCAGACCTCCGTCATCTTCGTCACCATCCCGCTGGTCATCAACGCCATCCAGACCTTGGGGGTAGAGCCGGTGTGGTTTGGCGTGCTGTTTTCGATGACTATCGGCATCGGTGGCATCACGCCCCCGTTCGGCCTGAATCTCTTCGCCTTAAAGGCGGTGGCGCCAAGCGACATCAGCATGGGGGAAATCTATCGGATTTGCGGTCCCTATGTGATTTTGGAACTGGTAGCGGTTGGTATCGTACTGGTCTTTCCAGGGATCGTCTCGGTTCTGGTGACGGCCATGCGGTGATGGCGGTTCTGCGGCGCTCTCATGTGTGGACGAAACCGTCTCAAACCTGGGGGGAGGATGGTAAGGCGCACTGGGAAAGCAGCGAACCCGGGGGCGCAATGAAGTGGCGGGTGATGGTAGAAGTGACGGGCGAAGACGGCGCCGTGACGCAGCGCGTGACCTCCGAGGGTGAGCGCTCCGCTGTCGGTCAGGCAGCGACGCTCGGGCTGAGTCTGGCCGAGAGCAAGGTGATCCTGGCCGGCATACAGCACGTCCTGGTAACCGCCCAGGCCGACGCGCACTGTCGCCACCGTCGCCGGTGCAGCCACTGCGGCGCGGCGCGCCCGCTCAAGGACCACCGCTCCCGCCGTCTGGTGTCGCTGTTCGGCACGGTGGAGGTGCGCGCGCCCCGCTTCGGCCCCTGCCGGTGCGGCGTCGCCTGCCGGCGCAGCCTGACCCCGGTGGCGGAGATCATGCCCGACCGCTGCACCCCGGAGTACGAATGTGTCCTGGCCGGCCTGGGCAGTGCGTTGCCGTACCGGCGGGCGCGAATGTTGCTGGCCGAACTGTTGCCGCTGGACACGGTACCGGAAGTGGAGACGGTCCGCCGGCGCACGCTGCAGGTCGGCGCCCGGCTTGAACGGGCCGCGCTCGTCCCGCCGGATGAGGGTTTGCCGTTTCCGGCCCAGGCGATCACGCTGGCCATCGATGCGGGGCACGTTAAGTCGGTGCGGACTTACAAGATGCGCTCGTTCGAGGTGATGATCGCGCGGGTGGGCAACGATCAGGGGCTCGAAGTCGTCTTCAGCAGCATGCCGGCCGAGGCGGATCGCCAGGCACGACAGCTTCATCACGTCCTGCGCGTTCTGGGAGCGACAGCGACCACGCCGGTCACCATCCTCAGCGACGGCGCGGAAGGCCCGCGGTCGCTGGGCGCCGCAGCCAGCGGCAGTCCGATCCGCAACGTCCTCGACTGGTTTCATCTGCCGATGCGGGTCCAACATGTGGCGCAGGCGGTCAAGGGCTGGGCCACGGCGGAGCCGGCCGCCGCGGAGCGGATCACGATACTGGACGACGCCGTAGCCCACGTTCGTTGGCGGCTCTGGCATGGCCAGACCGAACGGGCGCTGAGCTTGATCGGCGACCTCCTGGCCGACCTCGACGCCAACCTGGAAACCGTCAATAGCCCGCCGGTTCGGAAGACGATAACGCTGCTGCGCGCCCTGGAGACCTACGTCGTCGGCCAGGGCGAACTGATCATCGACTACGCCGCGGCCCGGCACCGGGGCGAGCCCATCTCCACGGCGACGACCGAAAGCACGGTTCAGCGCCTGCTGCACCGGCGCATGGGCGCCAACCAGCAGATGCGCTGGTCTCCGCGCGGCGCCCACCGGATGCTGAAGGTGCGCACCGCTGCGATGAACGGCACGCTGGCCTCGGACCACACCGCCGCCGAGCCATACGCTCGCCGATCATTCCGGCGGGCGGCATGATGGCCCCCCAGGTTTGAGACGGTTTCGCAGTACAGCGGGGTAGGAAGGAGACCCTGCTGAAGCCGAGACCCCGATGCCATACAAAGCCAACGAGAGCCGCCGTCACAAGATCCCGCGCGCCCGCTATCGCGTGGAGAACTGGGCGGCCTACGATGCGGCGCTGCGCCGACGCGGTGACCTGACAATCTGGGTGACGCCGGAGGCGATCGCCGCGTGGACGCCGCCCGCGACAGGGCGGCGCGGCCGACCGGCTCGCTATTCGGACTTGGCCATCGAGGCCGGGTTGCTGCTGCGCTTGGCCTTTGGTCGTCCGTAGCGGCAGACCGAAGGCCTGCTGGGCTCCCTCATGCGTCTGCTCGGCCTGGAACTGCCAGTCCCGGATCACACGACTCTCTCCCGGCGCAGCGCCAATCTGGAGGGCGCGTCAGCGCTGGCCAGGACGGACGGCCCGCCTGCGACAGCTATGGAGAGCA
>JBKHVJ010000050.1:0-13849 GCA_046570145.1 Alphaproteobacteria bacterium | reverse complement strand
TGGTGCTGAACGCCGGGGCCATCGCCTTCGACGATTGGGACTCGCTGGAGTGGGAGAACTCCTTCCACGAGATCATCCACGTCAACCTGCTGGCGCCGATGCAGTTCGCCCGCGCTTTCCTGCCGGGGATGCGGACGCGAGGCGGCGCGCGGATCGTGCTGATCGGCTCGGTCGCCGGCTGGACGGGCGGCACCCTGTCGACCACCGGGGCGCATTACGTCGTCTCCAAGGGCGGCGTCCACGCCTTTACCCGCTGGCTGGCCCGCCGCGCGTCGCCCGACGTCTGCGTCAACGCGGTCGCCCCCAGCGCCACGGCGACGGCGATGATCGCCGGCCAGCCCGCCCCGGCGGTCGCGGCGCAACTGGTGCCCCGCGTGGCCTCGGCGGACGAGATCGCCTGGCCGATCGCTTTCCTCTGTTCGCCCGCGGCCTCCTTCCTCAGCGGGGTCGTGCTCGACGTCAACGGCGGCGCCTACCTGCGCTGACCGGCACGAAAGGATCCGCCAAGATGGCGAACGCATTGCTGATCCAGGTCCTCAACGGCCTCGTCTACGGGGGCCTGCTCTTCATCGTGTCGGTCGGGCTGGTGCTGATCTTCGGCCTGCGGCGGGTGGTGAATTTCGCCCATGGCAGCCTGTTCATGATCGGCGCCTATGTCGGCTTCAGCATTTCGCTGATCGCCGGCTTCTGGGCCGGCATCCTGGGCGCCGCCGTGGTGCTGGCGATGGCGGGCGCGCTGCTCGACGTGTCGGTGTTCCGGCCGCTGCGCCGCCAGGATCCCATCGCCACCGTGCTCGTCACCTTCGGGCTGCTGCTGATCCTGGAGGATCTCGCCCACACCGTCTGGGGCAAGGAAACGCATTCCATGCCGCTGCCGGAGATGCTGGCGGGCAGTGTCAACATCCTGGGCGAACCCTTCCCGACCTACCGGCTGCTGGTGATCGCCGTCGCCGCGGCGGTCGGCATCGGGCTGGCGCTGTGGCTGCGCTTCAGCCGGGTCGGGCTGTTCGTCCGCGCCTCCAGCGTCGATCCGGTGACGACCGCCGTGCAGGGCGTCAACACCGACCGGGTCAGCGCGATGGTCGTCGCCGTCGGCACGGCGCTGGCCGGCCTGTCGGGCACCATCGCCGCCCCGCTGCTGGCGCTGTCGCCGTCGATGGGCGGATCGATCCTGATCGAATCCTTCATCGTCGTGGTGGTCGGCGGGCTCGGCAGCTTCTCCGGCGCACTGATCGCGGCGCTCGCCATCGGCCAGATCCACAATCTCGGCATCATCTACGTCCCCTGGGCGGCGACGATGGTGCCCTTCCTCCTGATGGTCGCGGTCCTGGTGTGGCGCCCGACCGGATTCGCAGGGAGCCACGTATGAGCCGCGCGACCATGAACCTCACCGGCACCCGCATCGCCCCTCCCCGCCTGTCGCACCTGTCCTGGCTGCTGCTTGCCCTGGCGCTGGCCGTCGGTTTCGGCCTTCCGGCGGTGGTCGCCTCGGTGCTCGTGCTGACACTGCTGACGCAGGCGGTGATCGGCGGGATGCTGGCGGTCGGCGTCGGCTTCCTGATCCGCCAGAACGGCGTCGTCAGCTTCGGCCACGCCGCCTGGTACGGGGTGTCGGCCTACTGCTTCGGCCTGCTGCTGCGCCACGAGGTGGTATCGGCGGAGCTGGCGCTGGTGCTGGCGCTCGCCGTGCCGACGGTGACGGCCCTCCTGCTCGGGCTGGTGATCGTGCGGGTTCCCGGCGTCGCCTTCTCGATGCTGACCCTGGCCGTCGGGCAGGCCTTCCACGAATTCTCGATGAAGGCGCAGGGCGTCACCAACGGAGACGACGGCTTCGCCATCCCGCTGCCCGACACCCTGTTCGGCCTGCCGATCTCCACCGTGCAACAGCCCGACACGATGTTCGTCCTGTGCTGGAGCATGCTGGCGCTGGTGATCTTCGGGCTCTACGTCACCGTGCGCAGCCCGTTCGGCCGGCTGACCGAGGCGATCCGCGAGAACGAGGAGCGCGTCCGCTTCATCGGCTACCGCACGGTGCTGCCGCGTGCCGTGACCTACGCCATCTCCGCCTTCGTGGCGGCGCTGGCCGGGCTTCTCTTCGCGCTCTACAACGGCTTCGTCTCGCCCGAGGTGCTGCACTGGAGCCTGTCCGGCTCGGCGCTGATCATGGCGGTCATCGGCGGTTCCCGGCTGCTGTGGGGACCGGCGCTGGGCGCTGTGATCTTCTTCTTCCTCAAGGACCTGGCCGGCAACCTGACCGAGCACTGGCCGGCGATGATCGGCGCCACCGTGATCGTCGTGACGGTGCTGATGCCCGCCGGCATCGCCGGCACCCTGACCGAACTCTTCGAACGCCTACGCAGGACGGGAGGTGGAGCATGAGCGGCGGCGCCTATGCCATCGAGGGAACGGCGCTGACCCGGCCCTATGGCGGCTTCTTCGCGGTGAACAAGGTGGACATCGCGGTTCCCCACGGCGAGATCCGCGGCCTGATCGGCCCGAACGGTGCCGGCAAATCGACGCTGATCGACGTGCTGTCGGGCCGGGCCGCCGTCTGGTCGGGCCAGGTGAAGATGGACGGCCGCGACATCGGCGCACTGGGCGCGCAGGAGCGCCGCCGCCAGGGCATGGCCCGCTCCTTCCAGAAGACCAACATCTTCCCCGAACTGTCGGTGCGCGAACAGCTCGACATCGCCGCCCGCAAGGCCGAGAAGCCCAACGTCGAGGAGGTGATGGACGAGCTCGGCCTGAGCGAACTCGGCGCCGCGCGGGCGCGCGACATCGCCTACGGCGAGCAGCGCCGGCTGGATCTGGCGCTGGCGCTGATCGGACGGCCGCGCGTTCTGCTGCTCGACGAACCGGCGGCGGGGCTGTCGATGCGGGAATCGCTGGGGCTGGCCACCCTGCTGCGCGATCTGGCACAGCGCTGGAAGGTCACGGTGCTGCTCGTCGAGCATGACATGGAGGTGGTCTTCTCCATCTGCGACCGCATCACCGTCCTGCAGCTGGGCCGCGTCCTGGCCGAGGGCACGCCCGACGAGATCCGGCGCTCGGCGGATGTCATCACCGCCTATCTCGGGAGTGCGGCATGAGCGAACTTCTGGCCTTCAGCAATGTCATCGCCGGCTATGGCGGCGCCCGCATCCTGCACGACCTGGATCTGCACATAGGCGCCGGCGAGCGGGTGGCCGTCCTGGGCCGCAACGGGGTCGGCAAGACGACCATCGTCAACGCCTTCCTCGGCATCGCCCGGCGCATGCAGGGCGAAATCCGTCTGGCGGGCAAAGCGGTGGACGACATCCGCCACTTCACCGCGGCGCGGGCGGGCATCTCGGTCGTGCCGCAGGGGCGCTGCATCATCCCCAACCTCACGGTGCGCGAGAACCTGATCCTCGGCGCCGCCGTCCGCCGCAAGGGGGCCTGGAGCATCGAGCGCATCTTCGCAATGTTCCCGATCCTCAAGGAGCGGGCCGACACGCCGGGAACCGCGCTGTCGGGCGGACAGCAGCAGATGCTGGCGATCGGCCGCGCCCTGATGGCGAACCCGCATCTCCTGGTGCTCGACGAGCCCAGCGAAGGGCTGGCCCCAGTCATCGTCGACGAGCTGGCCGAGAATCTGCGGCAGGTCGCGGCGGGCGGCACCAGCCTGCTGATCATCGAACAGAACTACAGCCTCGTCCGCCGGGTGGCCGAACGCTACTACGTGCTGTCCAAGGGCGAGGTGGCGGAACAGGGCGCGATGGCCGCCCTGACCAAGGAAAGCCTGAAGAAGCACATCGCGGTGTAACGCCCTTTCCCGCCCCATCGCCCCCGTCCCCATGCTCGCCGCTTCGATGCACCCCCTCTCTCAAGGGGGCGGGGGACGGTGCGCGCAAAACGATCAACGAACAGAACATGGAGGAAACGATGACCAGGACGAACAGCCTCAAGCTTCGCGCCCTCGGCGCTGCCAGCGCGCTGGCCCTCGCCCTGTCCGGCACCGCCCACGCGCAGGACATGCTGAAGATCGGCGTGCCGACCGCCATGTCCGGCACCTACGCCGACCTCGGCAACCAGGCCAAGCGGGCCGTTGAGTTCGCCATCGCCGAGGCCAATGCCAAGGGCGGCGTCGCCGGCCACAAGGTCGAGGCCAAGTTCCTCGACACCGAAGCCAAGCCCGACCTCGCCCGCAAGCAGTCCGAACGGCTGGCGCTGGAAGGCTACAAGGTGCTGACCGGCGTCATCGCGTCGGGCGAGGCGCTGGCCATCGCGCCGATGCTCGACCGCTGGGACGCGCTGTACGTCGCCACCGTCACCAAGAGCGACAAGATCACCGGCGACGCCTGCGTCCGCCGTGCCTTCCGCGTCAACCACCAGGACGCGCAGGACGCGGCGGTGGTCAAGCCGTGGCTCGCCGGCCGCAAGGAACAGAAGTGGGCGATCATCGGCATGGACGGCGCCTGGGGCCGCGGCTCCGGCGCCGGCTTCAAGGAGGCCGCCGGAGCCAACGGCAAGACGGTCGTCGCCGAAGTCTATCCGCCACTGGGTGCCACCGACTACGCCGCCTACATCCAGCAGATCAAGGCGTCGGGCGCCGAAGGGCTGTGGGTGGCGCTGGCCGGCCGGGACGCCGTCAGCTTCGCCACCCAGGCGCGCCAGTTCGGCCTGCTCGACAGCGTCTTCACCGCCGGGGTCAGCTTCGTCACCGACAATACGGTGCAGGCGATGGGCGAAACCGCCAAGGGCATCCACGGCATCATCAACTACAGCTCGACCCTCGACACGCCGGAGAACAAGCGCTTCGCCGACGCCTGGGCCAAGCACTACACCGGCGACCTGCCTTCCAACTTTGAGGGCGAGACCTATCTCGGCATGCAGGTCATCTTCCAGGCGGTGGAGAAGGCCAAGAGCGTCAAGCCGATCGACATCGCCCGCGCGATGAGCGGCGCCAGCTTCAACACCATCCTCGGCACGGTGGCCTTCCGGCCGGAGGACAACCAGCTGATCCTGCCCAACTATTTCGGCCATGTCGCCGAGGTGGACGGCAAGCTGCGCCCCCTGGTGACGATGTCCTTCCCGGCCGAGCAGGCGACCCCCGCCCCGTCGGGCGCCTGCAAGCTGCAGAAGCTCTGACCGTCCCCACGCTCTCCCTTCAACCGACAGGAGCCGGCGCATGTCCGCTCAGGCATTTCTGGAAAGCCGCTTCGGGCTCGGCGGTTCGGTCTTTCTCGTCACCGGCGGCGCGGGCGGCATCGGCTTCGCCGCCGCCCGCGCCGCGGCCTGTGCCGGCGCCCGCGTCGCCATCAACGACCTCGACGCGGATCGGTCGGAACAGGCCGCGGCCACCCTGCGCGACGAGGGGCTGGAAGCGATGGCCGTGCCCTTCAGCGTCACCGATCCGGCGGCGGCGCGGGCCGGCGTCGCCGCGGTGCTCGACCGCTGGGGCCGCATCGACAGCCTGTTCAGCAACGCCGGCAACCAGAACCGCAAGCCGTTCCTGGACTACCGGCCGGAGGAATGGGCGGCGCTGTGGCGGACCCACGTCGACGGCGCCTTCAACCTTTGCCAGGCGGTGCTGCCGACGATGGTGGAGCGGCGCAGCGGGCGCATCGTGCTGATGTCGTCGGTCGCGGCGTTCGGCTCGCGCGGCACCATCAGCGCCTATGGCACCGCAAAGGGCGGGCTGGCCGCCATGACGCGGGCGCTGGCCGTGGAGTACGGGCCGCTCGGCATCTCCTGCAACGCCATCGCCCCCGGTTTCGTCGCCACCGGCTTCACCGTGGCGATGCAGGAGAACGCGGCCTTCCAGAGCTACATCGAGAGCGACGTACCGGCCCGCCGCTGGGGAACGCCCGACGACATCGCCGGGGTGGCGGTCTTCCTCGCCGGCCCCGCCGGCGGCTTCATCAACGGACAGGTCATCCCCGTGGACGGCGGGCTGCTCGCCACGCTGTGAAAGACCAGAGATCACGCAGAGGAACACACACATGCCCGACCGTCCCATCCTGATTGCCGGAGGCGGCATCGGCGGTTTGGCCGCCGCGCTGGGGCTGGCCCGCAAGGGCTTCCGCTCGATCGTGCTCGAACAGGCCCCCGAACTGGGGGAGATCGGCGCCGGCATCCAGATCGGCCCCAACGCCTTCCACGCCTTCGATTATCTCGGCGTCGGCGACGCCGCGCGGGCCAAGGCCGTCTACATCGACCATCTGGTGCTGATGGACGCCATCCGCGACGAGCGCATCGCCGCCATCCCGCTCGATGAGCCGTTCCGCCGGCGCTTCAAGAATCCCTATGCCGTCGTCCACCGCGCCGACCTGCACATGGTGCTGCTCGACGCCTGTCGGACCAGCGACCTGATCGAGCTGCGCACCAGCTCGTCGGTGGAGCGCTACGAGCAGGACGGCGCGTCCGTAACCGTGACGCTCGGCAACGGCGGGCGGCTGACCGGCTCGGCGCTGATCGGCGCCGACGGGCTGCGCTCCAAGGTGCGGGCGCAGGTGGTCGGCGATGCCCAGCCGCGCGTGTCGGGACACACCACCTTCCGCTCGGTGATCCCGACCGAGCAGATGCCGGAGGATCTGCGCTGGAACGCGGCGACGCTGTGGGCCGGCCCGAAATGCCACATCGTCCATTACCCGCTGAAGGGCGGCAAGGTGTTCAACCTCGTCGTCACCTGCCACAACGACGCCGCCGAGGCGGTGGCCGGCGTGCCCGTGACGAGGGAAGTGGTGTACGAGGGCTTCAGCCACATCGCCGACCGTCCCAAGCAGATCATCGAGCGTGGCGAGAACTGGAAGCTGTGGGTGCTGTGCGACCGCGATCCGACGCCCAACTGGGTGGATGGCCGCGTCGTTCTGCTGGGCGACGCCGCCCACCCGATGCTGCAGTATTTGGCCCAGGGCGCCTGCATGGCACTGGAGGACGCGGTCAACCTCTCCCACCACATGGCGGAAACCGGGGGCGATCTGGAGGCGGCCTTTCCGGCCTACAACCGCGACCGCTTCGCCCGCACCGGCCGGGTCCAGCTCAATTCCCGCCTGATGGGCGAATATGTCTACCACCCCGCGAATGGGCAGGCGGCGCTGCGCAACGCCATTCTCGGCAATTCGACCCGCGAACAGCATTACGACCGCGTCGCCTGGCTCTATGGCGTGACCGGCCTGGGCGCGGCCATCTGACAGAAAGGACCGAACGTCATGTCGATTTCCGGACCCCCCGCCGACACGCCCGAGCGGCAGGCCTATTACGACAAGATCAGCAAGCGCAACCTGAACCCTCTGTGGTCGGTGATGGGCGCCATCATCACCCGCGAGCCGCGCAGCGCCTGCCTGCCCCATCTGTGGAACTTCGCCGAGATGAAGGAGCTTCTGCTGGAGGCGGGCTCCCTCATCACCGCCAAGGAGGCGGAGCGCCGCGTGCTGATGCTGGAGAATCCCGGCATGCCCGGCCAGAACCGCATCACCACCTCGCTCTATGCCGGTCTTCAACTGGTATTGCCCGGCGAGGTGGCGCCGGCCCACCGCCACAGTCAGTCGGCCGTGCGCTTCGTGCTGGACGGCGCCGGGGCGCACACCTCGGTGGACGGGGAGCGCACCATCATGCAGGTCGGCGACTTCGTCATCACGCCGCCGCGCGCCTGGCACGATCACGGCAACCACAGCGACGAGCCGATGATCTGGCTCGACGGGCTCGATATCCCGACCGTCTCCTTCTACGACGCCTCCTTCGCCGAAACCTATCCGGAGGACGAGCAGCCGCTGACCCGGCCGGTCGGCCATTCGCTGGCGCGGTTCGGCGCCAACATGCTGCCGGTCGATTACGAGGCGGACCAGCCCTCCTCCCCCATCTTCAACTATCCCTACGCCCGCACCCGCGAGGCGCTGGAGACGATGCGCCGCCAGCAGGACTGGGATCCCTGCCACGGGCTGAAGATGCGCTTCGTCAATCCGGTGGACGGCGGCTCGCCGATGCCGACCATGTCGGCCTTCATGCAGCTTCTGCCCAAGGATTTCGCCACCAGCGCCTACCGCAGCACCGACGCCACCATCTTCGCGGTGGTCGAGGGGCGCGGCACCACCACGATCGACGGCCAACCCTTCGCCTGGGGGCCGAAGGACGTGTTCGTGGCCCCGAGCTGGAAATGGGTGACCCATCACGCCAGTGAGGATGCGGTGATCTTCAGCTATTCCGACCGCATCGCCCAACAGAAGCTCGGCCTGTGGCGCGAGGACCGCGGCAATCGCGTGAAGGATTAAGCGGATGATGATGGAGGTCTACGGCTATTTCCGGTCGTCCGCGGCCTACCGGCTGCGCATCGCGCTCAACCTCAAGGGGCTGACCGGGGAGCAGCACTTCATCCACCTGCGCCGGAAGGAGCAATCCTCGCCGGGCTATCTGGCCGTCAATCCGATGGGGCTGGTGCCGGCGCTGGTCGAGGACGGCAGGGCGCTGACCCAGTCGCTCGCCATCATCGAATACCTGGACGAAACGCACCCGGCGCCGCCGCTGCTGCCGGGCGATCCGTACGGCCGCGCCTGGGTGCGGTCGGTGGCGCTGGCCGTCGCCTGCGACATCCATCCGGTCAACAATCTGCGCATCCTGAACCACCTGCGCGACGGCCTGGGCCAGGACGAGCCGGCCCGCAACGCCTGGTACGCCCATTGGGTGGCCGAGGGTTTCCGCGGGCTGGAAGCGATGCTGGAGGCAAGCCCGCGGCCCGGTGCCTTCTGCTTCGGCGACCAGCCGACGCTGGCCGACATCTGCCTCGTCCCGCAGGTCTTCAATGCCGAGCGGATGAACTGCCCGCTCGACGCCTATCCCACCATCCGCCGCATCGTCGCGGCTGCGCGCGCCCTGCCCGCCTTCCAGGCCGCCGAACCCGGCCGCCAGCCCGACGCCGACTGACACCACTCCATTGAAGGAAGCATCGACTTGACCAGCTATGTCTTCGATCCGGCACCGCTCCCCGCCGCACCGGTTCGCGGCACCGACGCCCGTTACCCCATCAACCGCATCTTCTGCGTCGGCCGCAATTACGAGGCTCATGCGCGCGAGATGGGCGTGCAGGTCGACCGCGAGGCTCCGTTCTACTTCACCAAGTCCCCCTCCACCTATGTCCCGTCCGGGGCGACCGTCGCCTATCCTCCGGCGACCGAGAACTACCATTACGAGATGGAACTGGTCGTCGCCATCGGGAAGCCGGGATTCAGCATCGCGCGGGAACGGGCGCTGGACGTGGTTTACGGCTATGCCTGTGGCCTCGACATGACCCGGCGCGACCTGCAGCTCGCCGCCCGCGCCAAGCAGCGGCCCTGGGACATCGGCAAGGATTTCGAGGACTCCGCCGTACTGTCGGAGATCGTGCCGGTGGCCGATTGCGGCCACCCGACGAGCGGCACGCTGGAACTGCGCGTCAATGGCGAGACGAAGCAGTCGTCCGACCTGACCCTGCTGATCTGGTCGGTGCCGGAGCTGATCGCCCATCTCTCCACCCTCTATCATCTGCAGCCGGGCGACCTGATCTACACCGGCACGCCGGAAGGCGTGGGCGCGGTCAAGACCGGCGACCGCATCGAAGGATCGGTCGCCGGCGTCGGCGGCATCGCCCTGACCATCGCGTGACCGGCTTCCCGATCCTCGGCTGACATCCTCCACTCCCCGCCGATCTGCGATCGGCGGGGATTTTTCATACGGTCCCCGGCGGCGGATGCCCCGGCTATTGTCGAGGAGAGCGCCCTTGGCCGGGTGTTGTCAACTTGACCAACCAAGGGCGCAATAATACCAGCGGCTTTTGATCCTGACCTGTCAGGATCAAGAGCTTCGGCGGCATGGGCCGCCACCGCGCCAGTCGGCGCGGATACCAGCGGTCATTATCAATGACCGCTGGTATAAGGACGAGCAGCCCCGCTGCTGGGTCGTTGGTCAGCTGACCTGGGCGAGGCCGGTCACCTCGCGCCAACCGGCGAGGGCGCGAGCGCGGGCGGCGCGGTACTCGGAAGCAGAGATCAGGTGGCGGCGCAGTTGGAAGTGATTGTGGATCCGGCTGTGGATGGAGAGAAACCGCTGGGCCTGCCGGGAGGATTTGAACCGCTTCATCTGCCGCTCGCGCCGTCGGGTCGGCTGATGCGAGACTTCGCAGCGATTATTCAGGTATCGACTTTGCCGATGCTCGCTGCCGAGCTTCATCTCCCTCTTCGCTGCCGCGTAGGATTTCAGCTTGTCCGTAACCACGACCCGTGGCGCATAGCGCAGTCCTTTCAGCAATTTGCGGAAGAAGCGCTTGGCCGCCTTGGTATTGCGCCGGCTCTGGACCAAGATGTCCAGCGCCACCCCGTTCTGGTCAACGGCGCGCCGGAGATAGTGCTGTTTGCCGCGGATGCGGATGAAGACCTCATCCAGGAACCACTTGTCGCCCGGCTTGGGGCGGCGGCGCTTGAGGGTGTTGGCGAAGTCGCGCCCGAACCGGAGACCCCATTCCCGGATGGTCTCGTAACTGACCTCGATGCCGCGCGCCGCCAGCATCAGCTCGACCTCGCGCAGGCTCAAGCTGAAGCAGTGGTACAGCCACACCGCTTCGCTGATGATCTCGGCCGGAAAGCGGAAGCCGCGATAGGGATTGGACGTCGTGCTCATGCTTGCCAGCCTGCCACGCCGGAGCGACCAACGCCAACCTGACAACGCCCATGGTCTGCGTCCGGACGGTGCGCAGGGTGCGGCGGGAGACCAGGTGGCGCTGAGGGGTGGAGGTGTTGTTGACGGCGGCGTACAGAGAGACGAAGCGCTGGGCTGAGCCTAGAGACTTGAAGCGCTGCATCTTCATTGCGCGTCGCCGGAGCGGCTGGTGCGAGACTTTGGCCCGGTTGTTCTCGCGCCGGCCTTGTTCATGGTGTGCCGTCAGGCCGATCTCACGAAACGCAGCCCCATAGGAGCGCAGCTTGTCGGTGGAAACCCAGGCCGGGGCAGAGCCCTGCTTCTTGAGCAGCGTGCGCATCAGCTTGCCGGCCGCCGCCTTGCCCCGTCGGCGCTGGATGAAAACCTCCAACACCTCGCTCTCATCATCGACGGCCGTCCACAGGTACCTGTACTGGCCCCGGTGAAACCGCGCCAGGCTTCCCGAGCGGGAAACTTTCGGTCCCCGACTCTGTCAAGCCAAACATTCCTTCCCGCTCGGTAAGATATCGCCTTGACCCAGGCGAGAGGAGGCATCATCTTCCCGAGCGGGAAGAACGGAGCATGCCATGGAATTCATCGACACGCCGGGCCGCTTCGGCAGCCTCGTCCGCTCGCGACGACAGGCCCTCGGCATAACCCAGCGCGACCTCGCGCTGGCGGTCAACGTCGGCGAGCGGTTCATCGTCGATCTCGAAAGCGGCAAGCCGACGTGCCAGCTCGGCAAGGCCCTCGCCGTTGCCAGGGGCGTCGGCATCCGGTTGACCGACCAAGCCCCTGTTCCGTCTGCCGATACACTGCCCGACCTCGGCCCCGGCGATGCCTATCCAGACCTCCCCGACCTGGGAGACGAGGCGTGAGTACGCTTCCCGTCCATTACGAACATCTCGTCATCGGTGCTATCACCCTCGCCGATGAGGGGCCGTCCTTCGCCTACGACGTCCGCTGGCAAAACACCCGGGGGGCGTTCCCGGTATCGCTGGGGATGCCGCTTGGCGGGGGGCCCTTCGGCCCGGAGGTCCTGATGCCGTGGCTGGCCAACCTGCTGCCCGAGGACGCCAACCTGCTCGCCGTCGGGCGGAACCTCGGCGTCTCGCCGCAGGACGTCATCGGCATCCTTGAGCGGATCGGCCGCGACACGGCGGGAGCGCTGACCATCGGGCGTCTCCGCACGGGGGAGGTCCCCGATTACCGTCCGATCGACGGCGAGACCGAGCTTGAGAAGATCATCGAGGAGCTGCCGGCGAAGCCCTTCCTGGCGGGCGAGGACGGCGTGTCGATGTCGCTGGCCGGCGCCCAGGAGAAGCTGCCCGTCGCCCTGCTGCCGGACGGACGGATGGCAATTCCG
Source organism: Alphaproteobacteria bacterium (assembly GCA_046570145.1). Lineage (GTDB taxonomy): Bacteria > Pseudomonadota > Alphaproteobacteria > Azospirillales > Azospirillaceae > Azospirillum. The sequence continues at coordinate 1,857 of JBKHVJ010000050.1, read as the reverse complement.
GTCAACGGAGCGCCGTCCACACACATCCTGAAGCCCGACGCCCGCCGACGGCTGTGGGGCAGCGTGCAGAACGAGGCCCTCTGCATGACGCTCGCCCACCGTTGCGACCTGAAGACGGCGGCGGTGACGACGGGCAAGGCGGGAGAGCGGAGCTACCTTCTGGTGACCCGCTACGACCGGGTGCAGCGGGACGGGCGCTGGCTGCGCGTCCACCAGGAGGACTTCTGCCAAGCGCTCGGCAAGCCGCCTGGGGCGAAGTACGAGCGCAATCGCTCGGGCATCAAAGGGCCGCGGCTCGTGGACATGTTCAAGGTGGTGGACGACCACCTGACGGCGGCCGACCGCATGCGGCTGCTCGACGCCGTGGTCTTCAACGTGCTGATCTGCAACACCGACGCCCACGCCAAGAACTACAGTATCCTGCTGACTGGCCGGGGGGGCTCGCTGGCCCCGCTCTACGATCTCATGTGCGCGGCCGCGTGGGAGAACGTCACGAAGAACCTGTCGCAGACAATCGCCGGCAAGGATCGCGGCGATCATCTCAAGGGCCGCCATTGGCAGCGCATGGCCGACGAGTGCGGCTTCAACCGAACGATGATCCTCCGGCGGATCGAGACGGTCGCGGAACGGGTCCGGCGGAAGCTGCCCGAGGCGGTCGCAGCGGTCAGGACGATGCCGGGCGGGGACCACCCGCTGCTGGGCGAGTTCGCCGCGGCGATCGAGGCTCGCTGCCGGACCGTCGTGCGGCTCCTCGCCCACGTCGAGGAAGATGCCGAGGACGAGCATCCGCGGTGAGACCGCCGGGCAGGCACGGGCACCGGCAGGGACGGCCGCCGAAGATTGTGGTGCCGGAGCCCGAGGAACTGCTGGCTGAACGCGGCATCGAGGTGTCTTACGAGACGGTCCGGCGTTGGGTGGTAAAGTTCGGGCCGACCATCGCCGGCAACTTGCGGCGCCTCCGGCCGAAACCCAGCCCGCGTTAGCATTTGGACGAGATGGTGATCAGGGTCAGCGGAAAGCTGATGTACGTGTGGCGGGCCGTCGATGACGAAGGCGAGGTGTTGGAGGTGCTCGTCCAGCGCCGACGCGACAAGGCTGCGGCTTTGAAGGTGATGCGCAAGCTGCTGAAGAAGTATGGCTTCGCCCCCACCCAGGTCATCACCGACAAGCTCCGGTCCTACGGGGCTGCCTTCCGCCAACTCGGTCTGACCGCCCACTATGAACAAAGGTGCCGAACAAACAACCGCGCCGAAGTCTCACACCAGCCGGTGCGGCGACGAGAACGCAAGATGCAGCGGTTCAAATCATCGGGTTCCGCCCAGCGCTTCGTCTCTCTTCATGCCGCCGTCCACAACACCTTCAACCTCCAGATCCACTTGGTCTCCCGCCCCACCCTGCGCACCTTTCGGGCGCAGGCAATGGCCGAGTGGCTGGCCGCGACCGCGGCGCCGTGACGCAGTTGGCGGATGCCAGGTTCTTTGCAGGCCGGTTCAGTTCGCGTGACAATGCCCGGCGCGTGCCTCCCGAAGGCGGACCTGCGGCCGGGTTCCAGTCAAGGTTATAGAGATGGTCAGTAAAGGTTATTGAGGTCGAAGGGACACCGGCGACACGCATCAGTTCACGTTATTGCGACCAGGATTCCGGCTGAAGCAGATTCAGTAAAGGTTATTTCGCCAGCCGACACTAAATCCAGCGATCCCGGAAAACCGACAACGACAGGCGAGAACGATTGTCACCGCAGAGTAATTCATGCGAAAAGTGACTGAGGAAAACTGCGGCGTTATACGAATTTTGTCAGACTAGTTCGTGCGAAAAAGAGACGTATTCTGGGGAAAAGCTAAGAACAGATCAGGCGAG
>JBKHVJ010000049.1:0-5902 GCA_046570145.1 Alphaproteobacteria bacterium | reverse complement strand
GACCACGGCGATGGTGCGGCCGGTGCCGGCGGTGCGCGCGGCCTTCAGCACCGCGGCGATCTCAACCGGGTGGTGGCCGTAATCGTCGATGACGGTGATGCCGTTGGTCTCGCCAGTCTTGGTGAAGCGGCGCTTCACGCCCTGGAACTTGGCCATGCTGTCGCGCATCACCACGTCGGGCAGGCCCATCTCGTTGCCCACCGCGAAGCAGGCCAGCGAGTTCTGCACGTTGTGCGGCCCGTACATCGGCAGGCGCACGCCGGCGATGGCGCGGCTCTCGCCGCTGTGGCGGTCGTAGATCAGCACGTCGTACTTGGCGCCGTCGGGACCCAGCTCCACGTTCACCGCGCGGATGTCGGCCTGCGGCGAGAAGCCGTAGGTGACGATGCGGCGGTCGGACACGCGGGGGATCATCGCCTGCACCTCGGGGTGGTCGATGCACAGCGCGGCGAAGCCGTAGAAGGGGATGTTCTGGACGAAGCTGTCGAAGGCGGCGCGTGCGTTGTCGAAGGTGCCGTAGAAGTCCAGATGCTCCGGATCCATGTTGGTGACGACGGCGATGCAGGCCGGCAGCTTCACGAAGGTGCCGTCGCTCTCGTCCGCCTCCACCACCATCCAGTCGCCGGTGCCGAGCCGGGTGTTGGAGCCGTAGGCGTTGATGATGCCGCCGTTGATGACGGTCGGGTCGAGGTTGGCATGCTCCAGCATATGGCCGACCATCGAGGTGGTCGTGGTCTTGCCATGGGTGCCGCCGATGGCGATGGCCCATTTCAGCCGCATCAGCTCGCCCAGCATCTCGGCGCGGCGGACCACCGGCACCAATGCTGCGCGGGCGGCGACCACTTCCGGATTGTCGCGCTTGACGGCGGAGGAGACGACGACCACGGCGGCGCCGGCGATGTTCTCGCCGCGATGGCCGACGAACACCTTGATGCCCAGTTCGCGTAGGCGCTTGACGTTGGCGTTCTCGGAAAGGTCGGAGCCCTGGACGGTATAGCCCAGGTTCCGCAGAACCTCGGCGATGCCGCTCATGCCGATGCCGCCGATGCCGACGAAGTGGATGGTGCCGATCGAGAGGGGGAGGGCGCGCATGTCAGGCTTACTTTCCGCGGCGAAGCATCAGGCGAAGGGTGGCGTCGACCGCCCCGTCGGACAGGTCGTTGGGAAGGGGTTGCGATCCGTGGATCATCGACAGGCGGTCACGCAGGAAGCCGCCTTCGGCGAGGAAGCGCGGCACCAGCGGACAGCCCGGACGGTTGTACCAGCCGCCCTCGGTCCGCGTCATGTCCGCCGGCCAGTCCTGCAGCGGTCGCGGCGTCGGTCGGGTCAGAGTCCTGGCTTTGATCATTCCGCGGCCCCCTTGGCGCTGGCGCCGGCGGCGGCCCGCCGGGCGTTGTGGGATCGGTCGTGGTCGGTCTTGATCGGGTCGGAACCGGTATCGGCGCCGTGGAGCTTGCGCATGCCGCCGTCCAGCATCGCCAGAACGGCGTCGGCCAGGGCGCTTGCGGCGTCGGCGGTGCCCCAGCCATGGGCGGCGTGCGCCGCCGCGGACAGCGCCTGCGGATCGGCCAACAGGGCGGACAGCCGTTCGACAAGCATGCTCGCCGTGAGGGCGGGCTGCGGCACCAGCCAGGCGGCGCCGGCCTCGGCCAGATGGCGGGCGTTGGCCGTCTGGTGGTCGTCGGTGGCGTGCGGGTAGGGCACCAGGATCGCCGGACGGCCGACGCAGGTCAGCTCGGCGATGGTGGAGGCACCGGCGCGGGTGACGGCGAGGTGGCAGGCGGCCAGCCGTTCCGGCACGTCGCGGAAGAAGGTCTGCAGTTCCAGCCGGGCGAGGCCCAACGGCTCCAGCGCGTCGCGGGCGGCTTCCAGGTCTTCCGGGCGGCATTGCTGCGCCAGATGGATGCGGGCGCGCAACTCCTCCGGCAGCAGGGACAGCGCCGCGGGGATCACCTCGGAAAAGACGCGGGCACCTTGGCTGCCGCCCATCACCAGCAGGCGGACGGGGCCGCCGGGCTGCGGCGCCTCGTAGGGGGAGAGGCGGCGGGCGGCGACGGCGGGGCGGACCGGGTTGCCGGTGCGGACGATCTTGCCGCGCTGTGCCTCGCCCAGCTTCTCGATGCCGGGGAATGCGACGGCGATGCGGCGGGCACCTGCGATCAGCATCCGGTTGGCCCGGCCGAGAACGGCGTTCTGTTCGTGCAGCAGGGCCGGCAGCTTGGACTGGATGGCGGCATAGACGGTGGGGACGGACGGGTAGCCGCCGAAGCCGACCACCGCTGCGGGCTCGAGCTGCCGCATCAGCGCGCGCGCTTCCAGCAGGCCAAGCCCCATCTGCAGGGCGGCCTTCAGCTTGCCGACGATCCCGGCGCCGGGGGACGCGGCGCGGATGCGGTGGACCGGCACCTCCGGCAGATTGTCGCCGAAGGCATGGCCGCGCTTGTCGGTCACCAGCGTCACGGCGCGGCCGCGGGCCAGCAGCTCGCGCGCCAGCGCCTCGGCCGGGAACATATGCCCGCCGGTGCCGCCTGCGGCCAGCACGATCACCTTGTGCGCGGTGGGATCCAAGTCCGTCGGCCTCCTCATTCCGCGGGGCCGAAGCGTTTGCGTGTCAAAGCCAGAACCATGCCCATGCCGAACCCGAGTGCCAGCAGCGAGGAGCCGCCGTAGGAAATGAACGGCAGGGTCATGCCCTTGGTCGGCATAAGATGCAAGGACGATCCCATGTTGATCGCCGCCTGAAGCCCGAACTGGATCAGAAGACCGGCGGTCGCCAGCAGGACGAAGTAGTTGTTGTCGTTGAAGACCCGTGCGAATCCGCGCAGGACGACAAAGGCGAACAGCACCACCAACCCGAGGCAGAAGATCAGCCCCAGTTCTTCGCCGGCAACGGCGAAGATGAAGTCGGCATGGCTGTCGGGCAGATAGAACTTCACCGTGCCCTGGCCGGGGCCGGTGCCCATCAGCCCGCCGTTGGCGAAGGCCTCCAGCGAGCGGCTGACCTGGTAGTTGTCGCCGGCATTCGGGTCGAGGAAGCGGTCGATGCGGCTGGTGACGTGGGGCAGCGTGTAATAGGCGCCGATCAGCCCGACCACGCCCAACCCGCCGAGCCCCATCACCAGCACGAGGTTCAGACCGGCCAGGAAGAACTGGGTGAACCAGACCGCGGAGACGACGAAGGTCATGCCCAGGTCGGGCTGCAGGATCAGGCTGGCCACGGTGATGCCGTAGAGCACGATCGACACCAGCGCGCCGGGAAAGCCCGGGTTGGTGCGCGACAGCGAGAACAGCCAGGCCGCCACCACCGCGAAGGCGGGCTTGACGAACTCCGACGGCTGGATCGACAGCCCGGGGATGTGGATCCAGCGCCGCGCGCCCTTGATCTCCATGCCCACCACCAGGGTGGCGAAGACCAGCAGCACCGAGAACAGGAACACGCCCAGCGCCACCCGCCGCACCCCGCGCGGGCTGAGCAGCGAGACACCGACCATGATGATGACCGCCGGGATCAGCATCATCAGATGGCGCTCGACGAAATAGAAGGTGTCCTGGATGCCGATGCGCTCGGCAACCGGCGGGCTGGCCGCGGTGATCAGGACCGTGCCGAGGAACATCAGCAGCGCGATGGCGCCCAGCTGCCAGCGGTCGACGGTCCACCACCAGCGGCCGAAGATGGATTGATCGGTACGGTCGAAGGTGATCATGCAACGCCCCCGCTCGTCGCATCGCGCGCGCCGAGTATGCCCGCGACATAGGCTGCGAAAGCCTCGCCGCGCTTCTCGAAATTGGCAAACTGATCCCACGATGCACAAGCTGGGGACAACAGCACGCAGGCGCCCTCCAACCGTTCCGCCAGCGCCAGACCTGCCGCCTTCGCAGTTGCGATATCCAGCGTTCCGCACCGTGTATAAGCAACAGCTTGCACGTCAAGCCATGCGGCGAATTGTTCCTGCGCCTCGCCGATCAGGAAGGCGTGGCGGACGCGGCCCATATAGCCCTCCAGCCCGTTCAGACCGGTGTCCTTGGCCTGTCCGCCGAGAATCCAGTAGATCGGGTCGAAGGTCGCCAGCGCCTTTTCCGTCGCGTCGGCGTTGGTCGCCTTGCTGTCGTTGACGAAGCGCACGCCGTCCGCCTCGCCGACCAGCTGCTGCCGGTGGGCGAGGCCGGGGAAGGTCGCCATCGCCGCGGCGATGGCTGGCACCGGGAGTCCGGCGGCCTTGCAGGCGGCGAAGGCGGCGGCAGCGTTCTGCCAGTTGTGGGTGCCCAGCAGGGTGGGCAGGGTGGACAGTTCCACCACGCGGGCGGCCGTGCCGTCGGTGTCGTCGACCAGCCAGCCGTCGGCGGCATAGACGCCGCCCGCGACCGGCCCAAGGGCGGAGACCGGCCAGATGCGCTGGTCGCCGGCCGCCACGAGGTCGGCGTGGATCGTCCGGCAATGCTCGTCGTCCACGCCGATCACCGCAGTGCGCGGCCAGGTCTGGCGGTGGAAGATCAGTTTCTTGGCGGCGATGTAGCCCTCCATCCCGCCATGGCGGGCAAGATGGTCGGGCGTGATGTTCAGCAGCACCGCGATGTCGAAGGTGATGGAGTGGGTCAGCTCCAGCTGGTAGCTCGACATCTCCAGGACGCAGGTGCCGCCGGAGCCGATCGGGTCGAAGCTCAGCACCGGCGTGCCCAGGTTGCCGCCGACCGCGGCCTTGCGCCCGGCGGCGGCCATGATGTGGCCGATGAGCGTGGTGGTGGTCGACTTGCCGTTGGTGCCGGTGATGCCGATGAAGGCGCAGTCGCGCTCCGCCCGGCCCAGCAGCTCGATGTCGCAGATCAGCTCGATCCCCAGCGCGCGGGCGCGCTCGGCCACCGGGTGCGGCTTGGGGAAGGTATGGGGGATGCCCGGCGACCAGACGATGGTGGTCAGGTCCGACAGATCGGCGGTGGCGAGATCGACCACGGCGAAGCCCTCGGCCTCCGCCGCGGCGCGGGAAGCGGGGTTGTCGTCCCACACCCGCAACTCGGCCCCGCTGTCGCGCAGCGCGCGGGCGGTGGCGAGGCCGGACTTGCCCAGCCCCATCACCGCGACGGGCAGCTCCTGCATATAGAACAGGTCGATCATCGCCTTGTGGGCCCCCTCAGCGCAGCTTCAGCGTGGACAGGCCGACCAGCGCCAGGATCGAGGCGATGATCCAGAATCGGATCACCACGGTCGGTTCGGCCCAGCCCTTTTTCTCGAAATGATGGTGCAGCGGCGCCATGCGGAACACGCGCTTGCCGGTCAGCTTGAAGGACGCGACCTGCACGATGACCGACACCGTCTCCAGCACGAACAGGCCGCCGATGATGGCCAGCACGATCTCGTGCTTGGTCACCACGCTGACGGCGCCCAGCGCACCGCCCAGCGACAGCGACCCGGTGTCGCCCATGAAGACCATGGCCGGCGGGGCGTTGTACCAGAGGAAGCCGAGACCGGCGCCGACCAGCGCGCCGCAGAACACCGCCAGTTCGCCGGAGCCCGGCACATGGTGGATCTGCAGGTAGTTGGCGAAGATCGCGTTGCCCGACAGGTAGGAGATCAGGCCGAAGCAGCCGGCGGCGATCATCGTCGGCACGATGGCGAGCCCGTCAAGCCCGTCGGTCAGGTTCACCGAGTTCGACGCGCCGACCATGATGAAGGCGCCGAAGGGGACGAAGAACCAGGACAGCTGGACCAGGAAGTCCTTGACGAAGGGCACCGCGACGCCGCCCGACAGCGGCGGGGCCGACACCCACATGATGAGTGCGGAGGCGACCAGCCCGATGGCGATCTCCCAGCCCAGGCGGAAGCGGCCGGACAGCCCCTTGGTGTTGCGCTTGGTCAGCTTCAGGTAATCGTCGCCGAAGCCGATCAGGCCATAGCCGATGGTCACCA
>JBKHVJ010000048.1:0-3200 GCA_046570145.1 Alphaproteobacteria bacterium | reverse complement strand
GGGGGAGGGGACAATTACTTGATCGGAAACGCGGCGGCAGGCCCTCCCCCGCCCAGCGGGGGAGGTTAGGTGGGGGCATCGCCAACTTACCCCCTCCCACAAAGGAGACCCACATGACCATCACCGGCGAGATGCTGATCGGCGCCAGAGCCCACCGCGGCGGCGAGGGCGAGTTCCGCGCCGTCGACCCCGCCTGCGGCGAGGCGCTGGAGCCCGCCTTCGGCGGCGGCGGCGCGGCGGAGGTGGAGCGCGCCTGCGCCCTGGCCTGGGCCGCCTTCGACGCCTTCCGCGAGACCGGGCTGGAGCAGCGCGCCACGTTCCTGGAGGCCGTCGCCCAGAACATCCTCGACATCGGCGACGACCTGATCGCCCGCGCCATGGCCGAAAGCGGCCTGCCGCGCGCCCGGCTGGAGGGCGAACGTGGCCGCACCGTCGGGCAGCTCCGCCTGTTCGCCCAGGTCGTGCGCGAGGGAAGCTGGATCGAGGCGCGCATCGACCCGGCCATGCCCGCGCGCACGCCGCTGCCCCGCCCCGACATCCGCCAGCGCCACATCCCGCTGGGGCCGGTCGCGGTGTTCGGCGCGTCGAACTTCCCGCTCGCCTTCTCGGTGGCCGGCGGCGACACCGCCTCGGCCTTCGCCGCCGGCTGCCCGGTGGTGGTGAAGGGCCATGGCGCCCATCCCGGCACCTCGGAACTGGTCGGGCGCGCCATCCGGGCGGCGGTCGCCTCATGCGGGCTGCCGGAAGGGGTGTTCTCCCTGCTGTTCGGCACCGGCAACGAGATCGGCACGGCGCTGGTCGCCGATCCGCGCATCAAGGCGGTCGGCTTCACCGGCTCCCGCCGCGGCGGGCTGGCGCTGATGGAGGTGGCCTCCCGGCGGGCGGAGCCGATCCCGGTCTATGCCGAGATGAGCAGCATCAACCCCGTCTTCCTGATGCCGGCGGCGCTGGCCTCGAGGGCGGAGGCGCTGGGCAAGGGCTTCGTTGCCTCGCTGACCATGGGGGCGGGACAGTTCTGCACCAATCCCGGCATCCTGCTAGGTATCGAGGGGCCGGATCTCGACCGGTTCGTCGCGGCGGCGGTGGAGGCGCTGGGCGGCAGTGCGGCGTCCACCATGCTGACGCCGGGCATCCACGCCGCCTTCGATGCCGGCGTCGCCAAGCTGTCCGGCAGCGGCGAGGTGACGACGCTGGCGCGCGGCATGGCCTGCAGCGGCCCGAACCAGGCGCAGGCGGCCTTCTTCACCACCACGGCGGACGCCTTCCTCGCCGACACGGAACTGCAGGAGGAGGTGTTCGGCGCCGCCTCGCTGCTGATCCGCTGCGGGGATGTCGCGGCGATGAAGGCGGTGGCCGAAAAGCTGGAAGGACAGCTGACCGCGACGGTGCAGATGGATGCGGAGGACAAGGCCGCGGTGGCCGCGCTGATCCCGACGCTGGAGCGCAAGGCCGGCCGCATCCTGGCGAACGGCTGGCCGACGGGGGTGGAGGTCTGCCACGCGATGGTGCATGGCGGGCCGTTCCCGGCGACCTCCGATCCCCGCAGCACGTCGGTCGGCACCCTGGCGATCCGCCGTTTCCTGCGCCCGGTCTGCTATCAGGACATTCCCGCCGACCTGCTGCCGGAGGCGGTGCGCGACGGCAATCCGCTGGGGCTGTGGCGGCGCATCGACGGGATACTTGGACAGGACTGACCGGCGGCCGGGACTGACCGGTACCACCAACCCGCAACGGCTGCGTCAGAGGGAGCGCTGACGCAGGACAAGCTGTCGGGTCCGGCCGCGCGCCGGGCTCGACGGTCGGGCACGGCGTGCGCCCGCGCATTGCCGAAAGACCGCTCCCGACACCGGCTATCGAAGCAAAAACAAACCGCAACTAGAGGAAACGCTGATGGTGAGATCCGCACTGCTGCTTGGCGCAGCCACCCTTTCGCTCGTCTCCGTCCTGGGGGTTGCCCCGGCCTTCGCCCAGTCGAAGTTCGACATCACGCTCGGCGGCGATGCCTATTTCGAGGCCGGCTACGTCGACCAGGACCGCGATGCCGGCCAGCGCAACACCGAGTTCCGCAACCGCCTGCGCCTGCTGGTGACGCCGAAGGCCAAGGCCGACAACGGGCTGGAATACGGCGCCCGCCTGCGCCTGCTGGTCGAGAACGGCACCGGCAACGTTCGCACCACCACCAACGACCGCGCCTTCATCTTCGTCAACGGCGGCTTCGGCACCGTGCATCTCGGCGTCGAGAACGGCCCCAGCGACGACAGCGGCATCATCGCGCCGTCCGACTGGGGCACCGGCGGCGTCGACGGCTCCTTCCCCTCCTGGCTCGGCAACAGCGCCGCCAACGCCCCGGTCACCATCGGCAACATCCGCGCGCTGATCTCCGGCAACAGCGCCACCCGCGCCACCTACTGGACCCCGGAGATCGCCGGCTTCAAGCTCGGCGCCTCCTACCAGCCGTCGTCGGACAGCAGCAACACCGACGTCAACCGCTCCAAGCTGGCGCTGGCCACCGCCAACCGCACCGGCGCCTACCGCGACGTCTACGAGGTCGGCGGCACCTACACCAACAGCTTCGGCGGCGTGGCGGTCAATGCCAGCCTGTTCTACCTGGGCGGCAAGGCCAAGAGTTCCAGTCTGACGGCGGCGAGCTTCGACGACCTGTCCTCCACCCATGCCGGCCTGACGGTGGCCTATGGCGGGTTGAAGGTCGGCGGCAGCTATGCCTGGTCGGGCGACAGCGGCTATGCCAAGTCCAGCACCGCCGGCATCGTCAGCCGCGAGAAGCAGGATGTGTGGACGGTCGGCGCGCAATACACCTTCGGTCCCACCACGCTGGGCGTCGGTTACCTGAACGCCAAGGATGCCGGCGACCTGACCGTGCGAGGCCGCAGCAAGTTCGAACTGATCACCGTCGGCGCCCGCTATGTCGTCGCGCCCGGCTTCAGCATCGGGCCGGAGTACAACCACTTCAAGCTCAGCTCCGACGTCGCTGCCAACAGCGACAAGGGCGACATGTTCCTGGTTCAGACGAACCTCGCCTTCTGAAGGCCTGGCTTTCCAACAGGGGGCCATCCGACGTCCTGGCCTTTCTCTCGGCTTCGCGCCGCCGCAGTGCTTCTCTCCATCCCACTGCGGCGGCTGCGTCCCGGCGCGCTCTCCCTCGGGTGCGTCGGCCCCGGTCCTTCTCTTGGACCGGGGTC
>JBKHVJ010000047.1:0-23346 GCA_046570145.1 Alphaproteobacteria bacterium | reverse complement strand
TCGGCGCGGGACAGCAGCGCCTCATCCCGGTCGCCGATGGTGACGGCAAAATCGTCGGTCTCGGACAGCAGCGTACCGATCATCGACCCGATCTTGCCGGCACCCAGAACCAGAACCTTCATCGTTGCCATCTCTCCCGCTCCTCTGTTCAGCCTTGTGTGTTGGCGATTTGGCTCGCACACAATAGCTGTCGGCTGGAACGGCCGGGCTGAACCGGGCAATGCGCCGGTGACGCCGGAGATTTCCGGCGGAATGACGAAAACTCCGTTGAAATGACGACCGAACCGGATAATAGGGAAAGCGCGCAGGCAGACGGAGCGAGATCAGAGCCCTGTCTCATCCTCGTCGTCATAGCCACCCCAGGAAGAGGTATCCAACGCGATGCGATGTATCGCCTGCAACTCGCCATTCAGGCCAGTGGTGATGGAAAATTCCAATGGAAGGCTGTCCGTCATGATAAACTCTCCTTCATCAATGATTGCCACGTAAGCGACGGCCTCGCCCTCCACGTCGATTTCTCCGGATTGGACATGAACTTTCTTCACGACTGCATCGGTTATTGTTTCAATCTGTGACTCGGAAGGAAGGTCTTCCATGCCGTCCGGCTGTTCGCGACCGACTGCCTCCTCCAAGATATCTTCCAGCCCGTCGAATTCGACATCGGCGCTGACCGGCGGCCTGACGATTATGAGATGCAGTTGAGCGCCGTCACGTGCCGCGGCCTTACGAAGCTTCGAAATATCGTGAACGGCAGCCGGATCCGACCTTCCGGACATCTTGAACTCAAAAATTCGAATTTCATCGCCGCGTCTCGCGACGATATCTGCTTTGACCCCGTCATAGTCCTGATCTTTTTCTACGGAATATCCTTCTTCGAGGAGATTCCCCAACACCTGCTTTATGGTGGCTTCCTGCCAGACCTCATCGACATGTTCTTGGGAGATCTTCATGGTGCTTCACCTTTGGCAAGATTGAAGACGAACATTCGAGGATTCAGCGGGCCGATTTCAACATATAGAATGTCTCTGGCATCACCCAAGAGAAGCTCAGTCAGACGGCTGGCGGCGGGTTCGGGCATGGCAGAAAGGTTGATGTCTGCATAGGATGGGGCTCCCGACGGGTCGGCGCCGACTTCGATCACGCCGGACATTCGCAACCGAATGAGCTTGTCGTCCTGATAGGCGGTCTCCGTCAAAGCATCCCAAACGGGCTTGCTGAGATTGTCCGCGTCGGCGTCCGTCGCCGGACGATATCCGCTTACGAAATAATAAACGACGCCGTAGGACGGCTCCGATCGTAGAACCCCACCGGCGGCACGATATAGCGCCGGCATATCGTCCTTCATCTTTTGCTTGGCTTTTCCCTTCGTCTTGTTTGCGGTCGCTGGACGCCCTTCCCGAACGAAGGCCGTCACCCGCGGATCAGGAACCGGCATGTTCAAAGGGGATCCCTCCATTTCAATCGCCACACGTCTTTAGCGATTTTCATGTCGATTTCTTCTAATATAAATTGTACACACGCTCACCCGCACAGTTTTTCAAGCGCAGGGCGAACAATACACCATGACATTCCATATACGCCTGTCGCCTTTCCCCTCGCAAGCAGGCTAGGCGGCAGCTAAGGTCGCAGCCGGTTTTCACCAAGCCCGGCCCGCACCCATGACCATCCGCCAACTGACCGCCCCGCACGCCGTCCTGCTGGAGGAACCGCAGAACGGCGTTCCCCAGACCAGCGAGATGATCCGTGGCGAGCGTTTCCGCATTCTGGAGGAGCGTGACGGCTGGCTGCGGGCGGAGAACGCCTTCGACGGCCATGTCGGCTGGCTGCCGCCGGCCACCGCGCATCGGGAGCCGGTCGCCCCCACCCACCGCGTGCGGGCATTGCGCGCCGACCTGCACCCCGGACCGACGCACAAGGTGCCGCCGGTGGCGACGCTCAGCTTCGGGTCGCAGGTGACGCTGGACGGTCGGGCCGAGAATGGCTGGGTCGGCACCGACGATGGGCTGTGGCTGTTCGCGGGATGGCTGGAGCCGGTGGACGCCGCCCCGGCGGCCAACCACATCGCCACCGCCCTGCGCTTTCTGGAGACGCCCTATGTCTGGGGCGGGCGCAGCAGCTTCGGCATCGACTGTTCCGGGCTGGTGATGACCGCCATGGCGGTGGCCGGAGTGGTCTCCCACCACAGCAGCGGCATGCAGCGCAAGGATGACCGGCTGGGGTCGTGGGTGTCCGACGATGGCCGCGATGTGGAGTATCGACGGGGAGACATCGTCTTCTTCCCCGGCCATGTCGGGCTGATGGTGGACGGGACGAACCTGCTGCACGCCACCGTCTTCACCATGTCAGTCGTGATCGAGCCACTGAGCGAGGTCGCCAAGCGCGCGGAGATCAATGGGGTCCGCCGTCCCCACCATTTCATTGATGGCTTGGCGCGGGCGTAGCGCCTCTCCCACCAGCAGCAGGGTCGGCCCCTTGCCGGCGGCCACTCCCTGCTCCGCCATCTCGCCGAGCGTCGTCCAATAACGCCGCTCGTCGGGCCGGCAACCATTCTCCACCGCCAGCACCGGCGTATCGGCCGGCAGCCCGGCCCCGGTCAGCCCCTGGCCGACCGACCGCGCCTGCTCGCGACCCATATAGATCGCCAGCGTACCCTGCGGATCGGCCAGCCGCGCCCAGTCGGGTTCGAACCGCTCGCCGTCGCGGCCATGGGCGGTGACGAAGGTCACGGCGCGCGACACCCCGCGCCTGGTCAGCGACAGGCCGGTGGAGGCGGCACAGCCGAGCGCCGCGGTGATTCCGGGGATGACGCGAACCGGGATGCCGAGGCCGTCGAGATGCTCGATCTCCTCGCCGGCGCGGCCGAACACCATCGGGTCGCCGCCCTTCAGCCGCACCACCCGCTTACCGCGCTGCGCATGGAAGGCGATCAGCGCGTTGATCTCCCCCTGCGGCAGCGAATGCCGGCCGGAGCGTTTGCCGACGCAGATGCGCTCGGCCTTCGGATGGGCGAGGTCGAGGATGCCGTCACCCACGAGGGCGTCGTAGAGCACGACCTCGGCAGCGGCGAGCGCCTTCACCGCGGCGACAGTGAGCAGGTCGGGGTCGCCGGGGCCGGCGCCGACGAGCATCACTTGCCCCCACCCTGACCCTCCCCCGCTGGGCGGGGGAGGGGACACGCGCCCGAGCGGGAGAGTGGCGGCAGTCCCTCCCCCGCCCAGCGGGGGAGGATAGGTGGGGGCACCGCCGCCGGCGCCCGCGACACGCGGGAATGCGAAGCGCACCAACGCCGCGAGACCATCACGCCACTTCGCGCTGGTGAGCATGACGAAGCACCTCCTTGAGTTCTGGCACGCAGGAACCACAATTCGTGCCGGCCTTCAACGCCGCACCGATCTCCGCCACGCTGGTCAGCCGCCGGTCGCGGATGGCGCCGGCCAGCCGGTCGATGCCGACGCTGAAGCAGGCGCAGACGATCCGCCCCTCATCCACCGCCGCACCCGGCGCCCGCCCGGCGAGCAGCCCGGCCCGCGCGCCGTCGTCCAGCCCGTCCGCCTCCAGCAGCCCGGCGAGCCAGCCGCGCGGCGGCAGACGCCCGTCGGCGGCGACGAACAGGCAGGCCTCCAGCCGATCCCCGGCCATCCAGGCCATCCGCAAGCCGCCGCGCGCCTCGTCGCGGAACTCCACCGCCGCCTCAGCCGGGTCGAGACCGGGCAACCATTCCGCCACCGCCGGGAACGCTCCCATCCCCGCCATCTCCACCAGATGGCCGCCGGCCACCGCGCGGCGCGCCCAATAGCCGCCATGGGCCGGCTCCACCGCCCGGCGGGTCAGCAGGAAGGCGGTCCAGTGCGGACGCCAGGGTTCCACCGTCGCCGGCATCCGCTTCAGGTCGGGCTGGCCGGAGACCGGGTCCACCGCCTCGTCGTCGATCAGCCGGCCGATGACGCAGGCGCCGGTGAAGCGGTCGGTCCAATGCATCGGCAGGAAGATGGCGCCTTCGCTCTGGGCATCGGTGACGCGCACCCGCGCCAGAGCCTCCCCGGCCCCCTCGCCAACGATGGTGACGATGCGGGCAAGCCCGCCTTCCGTCAGCCCTCGCGCCGCCGCATCCGCCGGGTTGATGTCCAGCCGCGGCTCCGGCGCATGCGCCGACAGCCGCGCCGACAGGCCGGTCCGCGTCATGGTGTGCCACTGGTCGCGCAGCCGCCCGGTGTTCAGCAACAGCGCCCCGTCCGGCAGGCTGCGCGGCAGCGGCTTCGCCGTCACCGCCAGCATCCGGGCGCGCCCGTCCGCGGTGAAGAAGCGGCCATCGCCGAACAGCCGCTTCTGCGGCTCGCATCCCACCCGCCAGGGCCAGGGGAAGGGTGTCAGCGCGTCGTAACCGGCCTCGTCCAGCCCGCCCAGCGCCCCGATGTCGAAGGCGCGCGTCCCGCCATTCTCGAAAGCCGACAGCGCGGCATGCTCGCGGAATACCGCGGCGGCGGTCTCATAGGGAAAGGCGTCGGCGAAGCCCATCCGGCGCGCGACCTGGGTCATGATCCACCAGTCGGCCCGCGCCTCCCCTTCCCCATCCTTGAAAGCCCGCTGCCGCGAGATGGTGCGGTCGGAGTTGGTGACGGTGCCGTCCTTCTCGCTCCAGCCCTTGGCCGGCAGGCGGATATGGGCGAAGCGGCCGGTGTCGGTGTCGCGGATGCAGTCGGAGACGACCACCGTCTCGCAACGCTCCAGCGCCCGGCGGATCCGCCCGGCGTCGGGCATGCTGACCGCCGGGTTGGTTGCCATGATCCAAACCGCCTTGACCGTGCCGGCTTCGATGGCGCGGAACAGATCCACCGCCTTCAGCCCCGGCTTGTCGGCCATGCGCGGCGCGGTCCAGAAGCGGCCGACGCGGTCCACCTCTTCCGCCGTGAACCCCATATGGGCCGCCAACTGGTTCGCCAGCCCGCCGACCTCGCGCCCGCCCATGGCGTTCGGCTGCCCGGTGACGGAGAAGGGACCGCAACCCGGCCGCCCGATGCGCCCGGTCAGGAAATGCACGTTCAGGATGGCGTTGACGGTGTCGCTGCCCTGGGAGGACTGGTTGACCCCCTGCGAGTAGACCGTCACCACCCGCCCGGTCGCCGCGAATTCGGCATAGAAGGCAACGACCTCCGCCTCCTCCAGCCCGCAGCGCCGCGCCACCGTCGCCACGTCCGGCGCGTCGGCGCGGGCGGCGGCCAGCGCCTCCTCCACCCCCTCGGCATGATCGGCGGTGAAGCCGGCATCGCGATGGCCCTGAGCGTCCAGCCAGGCCAGCAGCCCGTTGAACAGCACCGCGTCGGTGCCGGCCGTCAGCGCCAGATGGCGGTCGGCGGCATCGACGCAATCGGTCCGCCGCGGATCGACCACGACGATGCGCGTGCCGCGCTCCGCCCGTGCCGCCAGCAGCCGCTGGTTCAACACCGGATGGCACCAGGCGAGGTTCGACCCCACCAGCACCACCAGATCGGCGCTCTCGAAATCCTCGTAGGTCCCCGGCACCGCGTCGGCGCCCAGGCCCCGCTTGTGCCCGACCACCGACGAGGCCATGCAGAGCCGCGAATTGGTGTCGATGTTCGCCGAGCCGATGAAACCCTTCATCAGCTTGTTGGCGACGTAGTAATCCTCGGTCAGCAGCTGGCCGGAGACGTAGAAGGCGACCGAGTCCGGCCCATGCTGGGCGATGGTGTCGGAAAAGCGCCGGGCCACCGCGTCCAGCGCCGCGTCCCAGGACACGCGCTGCCCGTCGATTTCGGGATGCCGCAGCCGCCCGTCCGGCACCAGCGTGTCGGCCAGCGCCGATCCCTTGGAGCAGAGCCGCCCCCGGTTCGCCGGGTGGTCGGCGTTGCCGCGCACGCTGACAGCGCCATTCGCCTTCACCGTCGCGATCACCCCGCACCCGACCCCGCAATAGGGACAGGTGGTCTTCACCTCCCGTTGTCCGCCGGAGGCAAGCTCCGCTCCGTCAAACATGGCCGCAGGCCTTGCGGCAGCCGCCGCGCGACAGCTTGGCCTCGCCCAGCGCGATGGCGACGCTGCGCCCCTCCACCCGCACCGGAACATGGCCGGTGCGGCCCTCGTCGGGGGCGACGGCCTCGCCGGTCGCCAGCTCGATCACCCAATTGTGCAGCGGGCAGGTGACGCGGCGGCCATGGACGATGCCCTGGGACAGCGGCCCCCGCTTGTGCGGGCAGGCATCCTCCAGCGCGAAGACCTCGTCGGCCGCCGTGCGGAACAGCGCGATGTCGCCGTCGGGGGTACGGACGACGCGCGACCCCAGCACCGGGATGTCGTCGATTGTGCCGACCAGGGTCCAGACCGTCTCGGCAGCGGCGTTTTCCATGATGATGCTGTCCATGATCCGTTACCCCACTTCGGCGAGCAGATTGAATTCGTGACGGTCGACGCCCTTGGCGGCACGCTCCGCCCACGGGTCGTCCTGCGAGAAGGTCTGCGAGAACAGGAAGCGCGCGTTCAACGCCCGCCGCCGCTCTGGATCATCGACCAGCGCCGCCTTGATGTGGTCGAGCCCGACCCGCTCCACCCAGGGAGCGGTGCGCTCCAGGTAGCGGGCTTCCTCGCGGTACAGCTGCATGAAGGCCCCGGTGTATTCCAGCACCTCCTCCTCCGTCGCCACGCGGACCAGCAGGTCGCAGGCCCGGACATGCAGTCCGCCGTTGCCGCCGACATGCAGCTCGTAACCGCTGTCGATGCAGACGACGCCCAGATCCTTGATGGTGGCCTCGGCGCAGTTGCGCGGGCAGCCGGACACCGCCAGCTTGACCTTGTGCGGGGTCCAGGTGCCCCAGGTCATCCGCTCCAGCTTCACGCCAAGCCCGGTCGAATCCTGCGTGCCGAAGCGGCACCATTCCGAGCCGACACAGGTCTTCACCGTGCGCAGCCCCTTGGCATAGGCATGGCCGGACACCATCCCAGCGGCGTTCAGGTCGGCCCAGACCGCCGGCAGGTCCTCCTTCTTCACGCCGAACAGATCGATGCGCTGGCCGCCGGTGACCTTCACGGTGGGGATGGCGAACTTGTCGACCACGTCGGCGATGGCGCGCAGTTCCGACGCCGTCGTCAGCCCGCCCCACATGCGCGGGACGACCGAATAGGTGCCGTCCTTCTGGATGTTGGCGTGGGCGCGTTCGTTGATGTAGCGCGACTGGTAGTCGTCCCGGTACTCGCCCGGCCAGGCGCACAGCAGGTAGTAGTTCAGCGCCGGCCGGCAGGAGGCGCAGCCGTCGGGCGTCGTCCATTCCATCGCCTGGAACACGTCGGCCATGGTCTTCAGCCGACGGTCGACAATGGCCGCCCGCACCGCGTCATGGGTGTGGTGCGTGCATTTGCACATCGGCTTGACCTTGGGCGCCGCCGTGAAACCGTCGCCCAGCGTCACCGCCAGCAACCGCTCCACCGTGCCGGAGCAGCCGCCGCAGGAGGCCGACGCCTTGGTGTGCGCCTTCACCTCGTCCAGGCTGGTCAGTCCCTTTTCGGTGATCGCCTTGACGATGGTGCCCTTGCACACGCCGTTGCAGCCGCAGATCTCGGCGCTGTCGGGCAGTGCTGCGATGGCGGCGTTCGGGTCGCCGGCATCGGCGCTGCCGAAACCCTGGCCGAAGATCATGGTGTCGCGCTCGGCCGACACGTCGGCGCCGTCCTTCAGCAGCGAGAAGTACCAGGCGCCGTCCTTGGTGTCGCCATACAGCACCGCGCCCAGCAGCTTGCCGTCCTTCAGCACCAGCCGCTTGTAGACCCCGCGCGCGGCGTCGCGGAACACGATGTCCTCGGTCCCCTCGCCGCCCGAGAAATCCCCGGCGGAGAACACGTCGACCCCCGTGACCTTCAGCTTGGTCGAGGTGACGGAGCCGGTGTAGGCGGCCCCCTCCCCGCCGGCGAGATCGTGGGCCAGCACCTTCGCCATCTCGAACAGCGGGGCGACGAGGCCCCAGGTGACGCCGCGATGCTCGACGCATTCGCCGACCGCGTAGATCGACGGGTCGCTGGTGCGCATCTGGTCGTCGACGCGGATGCCGCGCCCGCAGTCCAGCCCGGCCGCCTTGCCCAGCGCCATGTTCGGGCGGATGCCGACCGCCATCACGACGATGTCGGCCGGCAGCTCGCGCCCATCCTTCAGACGCACCGCGCAGACCCGCTCCTCGCCGACGATTTCCGCCGTGTCGGCGCCGGTCAGCACCTCGATGCCGCGGCGCTCCAGCTCGCGCTGCAGCAGCATGCCGGCCGACGGGTCGAGCTGTCGCTCCATCAGCGTCGGCATCAGGTGGACGACGGTGACCTCCATCCCCTTGACCCGCAGGCCGTTGGCGGCTTCAAGCCCCAAGAGGCCGCCGCCGATCACCACGGCGCGGCCGCCCTTCGCCGCCGCCGCCAGCATGGCGTCCACATCGGCCAGATCGCGGAAGCCGATGACGCCCGGCAGGGTCGAACCCGGCACCGGGATGATGAAGGGCATGGAGCCGGTGGCGATCAGCAGCTTGTCATAGGGAACGACCCGGCCGGACTGCGAGACGACCGTCTTGCCCGCACGGTCGATGCCCTCCACCGGTTCGCCGGTCAGCAGCGTGATGCCGTTGGCGTCGTACCACTCGCGGCTGTTCAGCACGATCTGGTCGAATGTCTTCTCGCCCGCCAGCACCGGCGACAGCATGATGCGGTTGTAGTTGGGATGCGGCTCGGCCCCGAAGACCGTGACCTCATAGCGGCCGGGCGCCTTGGCCAGCAGCTCTTCCACCGTCTTCATGCCGGCCATGCCGTTGCCGACGACCACCAGCCGTTCCTTGGCCGGGCCGGCGTCGCGCAGTTCGGCCTCGTTCAGTTCAACGGCATCGGATTCGACGGCGGGCCCGTTGTTCGATGAGAGATGCATGTCCATGGCGCGTCTGCCTCGTCTATCGTGTCCGGCCTGCTGCGAAGTCAGGCACGGGGCCAAAAAGAAAGGCGTCCGAACGGGTCGCCTCCCTGCCCCGCGAGCGGATCGCGAAGGGGGGCAAACCTGTTCGGACGCCGTTGTCCGGGCGGTTCGTCGTCGAACCAGGGCCAAATCCGCGCGTCGTCGCGTGGGATCGGCCGATGTCGCAGGCACTGGCGACGTTGCTGGTGCCCGCTGTCGTCTCGCCATTCCCTACGCAATCCGCGTGCCAATTCCTTCGCAAGCGGACAGTCCCGGGAAAACCTCAAGGATTCCGCGGGGTCGCGCCCGGTTCCGCACCCGATACCTAGGTGCCTATTTTCGGATCATTCTTAGGTATTGCACAAAGGATGACCAAGCGGGTCCGTGTGCGCCGCAAAAATCAGCAGGCGGTGCGATTGCCCCGTCGGGCGGCTCATACCTTCCGCCGGGTCATAGCCAGCGGAATCAACCGCTCCGGCCCATTTTTCGGAGAAAGTCATCCTTTGGCATGAGGTTTGCGAAGGAGCAGGCCAGAGACGCGCCAACGACGGTGCGTGCATCCCAAGCGTCCAATGATGGGCCAGCCCCGGCAGTGTTGCCGACCCCGGTATCGACAGGCCTTGCAACAAGGCTTTCCGGTCGATCCCGCTGGACGCGTTCGACGGCCAAGGTGCTCCGCAGCCATCCGCCTGAAAAACAGCCAGTCCGGGATTTGCCCAGAAAGTCGACACCCCAGACTGTCGATACCGGTGTCGCACGCCCGACCGCTGGTCCGGATTTCAGAGATGGAGCAACCGACGTGGCCCAAGCCTCCCGCACCACCTCCCGCCCCCTTCGCCACCTTCTCGCATCCGCCGCTGCCGTCATCGCCCTGACCGCAGGCGTCTCTGCCATCGCCGCCCCGCTCGACGTCGAGAAGGACCAGCTGAAGCTCGGCTTCATCAAGCTGACCGACATGGCGCCGCTCGCCATCGCCGCCGAAAAGGGCTTCTTCGAGGATGAAGGCCTGTCCGTCACGCTGGAGCCGCAGGCGAACTGGAAGGTCCTGCTCGACCGCGTGATCTCCGGCGAACTGGACGGTGCCCACATGCTGGCCGGCCAGCCGCTGGGCGCCACCATCGGCTTCGGCACCAAGGCGCACATCGTCACCGCCTTCTCCATGGACCTGAACGGCAACGGCATCACGCTGTCGAACGATGTCTGGCAGAAGATGAAGGCCAACGTGCCGAAGGGCGCGGACGGCAAGCCGGTCCACCCGATCAAGGCAGACGCGCTGAAGCCGGTGATCGCCCAGTACAAGGCCGAGGGCAAGCCCTTCAACATGGGCATGGTCTTCCCGGTCTCGACCCACAATTACGAACTGCGCTACTGGCTGGCGTCTGGCGGGATCAGCCCCGGCTTCTACAGCCCGACCGACGTGTCGGGCCAGATCGGCGCCGACGCGCTGCTGTCCGTCACCCCGCCGCCGCAGATGCCGGCGACGCTGGAGGCCGGCACCATCTACGGCTACAGCGTCGGCGAGCCGTGGAACCAGCAGGCGGTGATCAAGGGCATCGGCGTGCCGGTCATCACCGACACCGAGATCTGGAAGAACAACCCCGAGAAGGTCTTCGGCGTCACCGACGACTGGGCCAGGAAGAACCCCAAGACCCATCTGGCCGTCGTCAAGGCGCTGATCCGCGCCGCCCAATGGCTGGACGAGAACGAGAACGCCAACCGCGCCGAAGCGGTGAAGATCCTGGCCAAGCCCGAATATGTCGGCGCCGACGCCAAGGTCATCGCCAATTCGATGACCGGCACCTTCGAGTATGAGAAGGGCGACAAGCGCGACGTTCCCGACTTCAACGTCTTCTTCCGCTACAACGCGACCTACCCCTTCTATTCAGACGCCGTCTGGTACCTGACCCAGATGCGCCGCTGGGGCCAGATCGCCGAGGCCAAGCCCGACAGCTGGTACGACGAGACCGCCCGCAAGGTCTACAAGCCCGACGTCTATCTCCAGGCCGCCAAGCTGCTGGTCGAGGAAGGCAAGTCGAAAGAGGCCGATTTCCCGTGGAAGAGCGACGGCTACAAGCCGGTCGACAACGGCTTCATCGACGGCATTCCCTATGACGGCCGCAAGCCGAACGACTACCTCGCCAAGCAGCCCATCGGCCTGAAGGGCGACCAGAAGGTCGAGGGCGGCCAGGTGGTTGGGGGCTGAGCGCTCCCGCCTTTACCCGCCAATCCCCCCTCTCCCCGCCCATACCATAAGGGGGGAGAGGGTCGGGGTGAGGGGGATCCGTTTCGAGGATCTCTTCGGCTGCGCCGGCCCCCCTCATCCCAACCTTCTCCCCAGGAGGGAGAAGGGATCTTTCCAGGGGAAGACCAAGCCATGACCAGCCTGACCGACAGCACCGCCTCCGACATCGCCAGCGCCCAGCGCAAGGCCCGCCGCGCCCACACCCTCAACCGCGTCGCTTCCGCCCTGACCACCATCGGCCTCGGCTGGCTGGCGCCGCTGCTGCGGCTCGCCGCCGGCGAGAATCCGCGCCAGCAGGGCGTCGAACTGTGGCGCCAGATGGGCATCCCGCTGACCGCCATCCTGCTGTTCCTCGCCGCCTGGGGCTGGGCCGCCCCCCAGGTGCAGACCAGCCTCGGCGCCATCCCCGGCCCGGCCCAGGTGTGGGAGCAGGCGACCAACCTCTACGCCGACCACAAGGCCGAACGCGCCAAGGAAGCCGCCTTCTACGACCGCCAGGCCAAACGCAACGCCGAAATCCTGGCGAAGGACCCGAAGGCGGAGGTGAAGACCCGCCCCTATGCCGGCAAGCCGACCTATCTCGACCAGATCGTCACCAGCCTGAAGACGGTCTTCACCGGCTTCCTGCTCGGCGCCCTGGTGGCGGTGCCGCTGGGTGTCGCGAGCGGCCTGTCGCCGACCGTCAACGCCGCGATCAACCCGCTGATCCAGATCTTCAAGCCGGTGTCGCCGCTGGCCTGGCTGCCGCTGGTCACCATGGTGGTCAGCGCCACCGTGTCGGGCAGCGACCCGCTGTTCGAGAAGTCCTTCCTGACCTCCGCCATCACCGTGACGCTGTGCTCGCTGTGGCCGACACTGATCAACACGGCGGTCGGCGTGTCCTCCATCGACCGCGACCTGATGAATGTCGGCAAGGTGCTGCAGCTGTCGGGCTTCACAATGGTGCGCCGCCTCGTGCTGCCGTCGGCCCTGCCCTACATCTTCACCGGCCTGCGGCTGTCGCTGGGCGTGGGCTGGATGGTGCTGATCGCCGCGGAGATGCTGGCCCAGAACCCCGGCCTCGGCAAGTTCGTGTGGGACGAATTCCAGAACGGCTCCTCCAACTCGCTGGCCAAGATCATGGTCGCCGTCTTCACCATCGGCCTGATCGGCTTCCTGCTCGACCGCGTGATGCTGGCGCTGCAGTCCGCCGTCAGCCACAGCCCCGCCCGCTAAGCCCTTCCCGATACGGAGACGACGACCATGGCGATCCTGGACCTGAAGGGCGTGTCGAAGTCCTATGGCGGCAACACGGTGCTGCGCGACATCGACCTGTCGATCGAAGACGGCGAGTTCGTCGCCATCGTCGGCTTCTCCGGCTCCGGCAAGTCGACGCTGATCAACCTGATCGCCGGCCTGGCGATGCCCGATACCGGCGAGGTGCTCTATCGCGGCAAGCCGGTCGCCGGCCCCGGTCCGGAGCGCGGGCTGGTCTTCCAGTCCTATTCGCTGATGCCCTGGCTCAGCGTGAAGGAGAATGTCGCGCTGGCCGTCGATGCCGTCCACAAGGACAAGGGCGGCACCGAGCGCGGCGTGCTGACCCGCCGGGCGGTGGAGACGGTGGGCCTCGGCCACGCCACCGACCGCCGGCCGAAGGAGCTGTCGGGCGGCATGCGCCAGCGCGTCGGCTTCGCCCGCGCCCTCGCCATGAGCCCGGAGATGCTGCTGCTGGACGAGCCGCTGTCGGCGCTCGACGCCCTGACCCGCGCCAAGCTTCAGGACGAGATCGAGGCGATCTGGCGCAAGGACCGCAAGACTGTCATCCTCATCACCAACGATGTGGACGAGGCGATCCTGCTGGCCGACCGCATCATCCCGCTGACGCCCGGCCCGAACGCCACGCTCGGCCCCGCCTTCACCGTCGATCTGCCGCGTCCGCGCGACCGCACTGCCGTCAACCATGACGAGGACTTCAAGCGCCTGCGCGCGGAGGTCACCGCCTATCTGATGGAGGTCGGCGTCGCCCGCGGCACCGGCGGCGATGACGATCTCGCCCTGCCCGACCTGAAGCCGATCACCGCCGCCCCGCCGCCCAAGGCCTATATCGAGGCGATGGGCGGGCGCGGGATGGAGGACCGCTATCTGGAATTCACCCGCCTGACCAAGACCTTCGCCACGCCGAAGGGTCCGCTGACCGTGGTGGACGGCTTCGACCTGAAGATGCGCAAGGGCGAGTTCGTCTCGCTGATCGGACATTCCGGCTGCGGCAAGTCCACCGTGCTGTCGATGGTCGCGGGTCTGGCCGACATCACCAGCGGCGGCATCATCCTGGACGGCAAGGAAGTGGACGGCGCCGGTCCCGACCGCGCCGTGGTGTTCCAGGCCCCCAGCCTGTTCCCCTGGCTGACCGCCTACGAGAACGTCATGCTCGGGGTCGACCGAGTCTTTCCCCATGCGAACAAGGGCGAGCGCGCCGACATCGCCCGCTATTATCTCGCCCGCGTCGGGCTTGGCGACAGCATGGACCGGAAGGCGTCGGAACTGTCCAACGGCATGAAGCAGCGCGTCGGCATCGCCCGCGCTTTCGCCCTGTCGCCCAAGCTCCTGCTGCTCGACGTGCCCTTCGGCATGCTCGACAGCCTGACCCGCTGGGAGTTGCAGGAGGTGCTGATGGAGGTGTGGGCGCGCACCAAGGTCACGGCCGTCTGCGTCACCCACGACGTGGACGAGGCGCTGCTGCTGGCCGACCGGGTGGTGATGATGACCAACGGCCCGAACGCCAAGATCGGCCATATCCTGACCGTCGACATCCCCCACCCGCGCACCCGGCAGGCCCTGCTGGAGCACCCGCGCTATTACGACTACCGCGAGGAGCTGTTGAATTTCCTGGAAGGCGGCCACGCCGGAGTGCCGAAGAAGGCGGCATAGCACCGTCCCATCCCCCGGAAACCCCACCGAAGATCCATCGACAAGCTGGCCCTGCGGGACCAGCTTGTTGTCTTTCGGCGAGACAGACGGGAGAGAGGAAGATGAAGCGCGTGACCCTGCCGGACGGCACCGAGGTCCCGGCTCTCGGCCAGGGCACCTGGATGATGGCGGAGGGCCGCGGCGACCGTGCCGCCGAGATCGCCGCCCTCCGGGCCGGCATCGACCACGGCATGACCCTGATCGACACCGCCGAGATGTACGGCGACGGCGCCTCGGAGGAGTTGGTGGGCGAGGCCATCGCCGGCCGGCGCGACGGGCTGTTCATCGTCACCAAGGTCCTGCCCAGCAATGCCTCGCGCATCGGCACGGTCAAGGCCTGCGAGCGCAGCCTGAAGCGGCTGAAGATCGACCGCATCGACCTCTATCTGCTGCACTGGCGCGGCGGCGTGCCGCTGGAGGAGACGGTCGAGGCGTTCCAGTCGTTGATCCAGGCCGGCAAGATCGCCCGCTGGGGCGTCTCCAACTTCGACGTCGACGATCTGGAGGAACTGGCGGAGGTCGCCGACCTGCACGGCTGCGCCGTCAATCAGGTGCTCTACAACCCCGAACACCGGGGCATCGAATACGACCTGCTGCCCTTCCAGCACACCGCGCGGATGCCGGTGATGGCCTATTCCCCCATCGGCCAGGGCGGTCGCCTGCTGCGCTCCCCCGCCTTGCTGGCGGTGGCGAAGCGCCACGACGCCACCCCGGCGCAGGTGGCGATTGCCTGGGCCTTGCGCCAGCAGGGTGTGATCGCGATCCCCAAGGCGGGGACCACCGCCCATGCCCTCCAGAACGCCGAGGCCGTGAAGCTGACCCTGACCGGGGAGGACATCGCTGAAATCGACCGGGCCTTCCCGCCGCCCAAGCGCAAGCAGCCGTTGGCGATGCTGTAAGGACCGCAGTCCCGAAATGGCGAAGGCCGCCAACCCGTTCCGGTTGGCGGCCTTCAGAATGGTGGTCCCGACTGGGATTGAACCAGTGACCCCTACGATGTCAACGTAGTGCTCTCCCGCTGAGCTACGAGACCACGGGAACCCTAGAACTGTCGCTCCAGTAATGGAGCGGGCGAAGGGATTCGAACCCTCGACCCCAACCTTGGCAAGGTTGTGCTCTACCCCTGAGCTACGCCCGCAAAGTGGCGCGAGTGACGGGACTTGAACCCGCGGCCTCCGGCGTGACAGGCCGGCGCTCTAACCAACTGAGCTACACCCGCGCTGAGGAGCGGCGCCTTTTACAAGACATCACCCCGATAGACAAGACCTAAACTCTACCCAAACCTTCAGAAGTGGTGGAGCCAAGGAGGATCGAACTCCTGACCTCTACAATGCCATTGTAGCGCTCTCCCAGCTGAGCTATGGCCCCACTATACTTCTGCTACCCTTCACCAACACTTGGAGTGTTGGTGCGCTTGGAGGGACTCGAACCCCCACGGCCTTTCAGCCACTAGGACCTGAACCTAGCGCGTCTACCAATTCCGCCACAAGCGCTTTCCCCGCACCGCGTTGGGCGCCGCGGGGAGCGCTTATGTAGCGGGATGGACCGCGGCCCGCAAGCACAGAATTCACTCTCCGCGAAAATTTTTGCGGCGCCCTTTCCGGCCGGCCCAGACGGCAAGCCCGAGCCCGATAGCGGCACCCGCGGCGACCCCGGCGGCGATGCGCAACGTGGTGCGGTTCACGTCGCCGAACACCGTCGCGCCACGCAGGATGATCTTCGCCATCGGCTCCGGCCGGTCGGGATCGAGCAGCCGCTCGTCGACCAGGGCCATCTCTGCCTCGCTCAACCGTTCCGGCTCCAGCGGACGGAGCGAGCGGCCGGCGGGGCGCATCAGCCGGTCGACGGTGGCGACCAGCGAACCGGTCCCCTCCTCCGCCCGCTCCACCTCCGTCACCGCCACTCCGAGATGCTCCGCCATCAGCCGCGTGCGGACGGAGCGGATGGCGCGGCAGTTCTCCGAATCCTCCTCGCGCTCACCGGGCGGACAGTCGATGGCGAGGTCGCATTCGGTGTCCAGCCCCAGGGACCGGTTGTTGATGTTGGACGATCCCACCCGCAGGAACCGGTCATCCACCACCAGCACCTTGGCATGGACATAGATGCCCTGCCCGCCCTCGGTCACCGGGGCCAGGATGCGAAAGCGCCCGTGGGGGTCGGCCTCACGCAGGCGCCGGACCAGCAGCGAGCGGGCGCTGCCCATCGCCTCCTCCTCCACCCAGCCTGGGGTGCGTTCCGGGTTGACGACCACCACCTCCGGCCCGTCCGGCTCCGACAGACGGGCGGCGATGGCGCCGACGATGCGCTGCGAGGCGAAATACTGGCTTTCCAGATAGATGAACCGCCGTGCCGCGGCGATGGCGGCCAGATACAGCGCCTCGATCTCGCGCACGCCGCGCTTACCCGTCTTCTGCCGGCCTTCATCATCCGCCATCGGGTCGGTGCGGGCGATGGCGACAGGGATGTCGCGGAAGTCGGGCTCCAGATCGTCCGGCCAACGGGCCTCGGTCGGCGGGGGCGGGAGCAGCGAGTCGCCGGTCGCCCGGCGCCAGCGTTCCCGCGCCAGCTCGCCCAGCGCCCGCGCCGCCTCGCCGTCGACGGCGGTGGTCACATCGTGGAAGGGGCCATAGGCTATGCCGCGGGGCCGTATGCGGCGGGGATCGTCGTCGCGGTGCTCGGGGGTGTCCCAACGGTCGGTGGTCATGTCGATGCCGCCGCAGAAGGCCAGCGCATCGTCGATGATGGCGATCTTCTGGTGATGGCAGGCGCCGGGCGGATGGGCGGAATCCAGGCGGAAGCGCAGGCGCCGGCTGCTCAGCCAGTCCAGCAGGACCAGCGGCGTCCGGCCGCGGAACGGCATCTTCAGGACCGCCAGATCCCATTTCAGCACATTGATGGTCAGCTCCGGCCTCGTCCGGACGATCCAGGACAGGAAGTCGCCCAGTTCGTTCGGCACGTGCGGAATGGGGTCTTCCGGTTCCAGCTTGATCCGGGTGTCGAAATCCCAGCCGATCAGCATAACCGTGTGGCGGGCGCCGAGGATGGCTTCCTTGATCCGGGCGAAATAGGCGGCGGCGTCGATGATGACGGCCATCCGGTCCGCCTTCGCCACGCGCCAACAGGTCCGGCCGGGTACCAGGATCGGTCCCGACGGGATTTGGCCGGTCCGATAAACGGGGCTTGGGCGGGCGGCGTCCGGCGTCGCAGCCATGTCGACCTTTCCTTCCGGCATGATGGGGTTTCGCAAAGGCAGCAGCGGAACCGCTGCCGTGCCTTCGATGAACCCCGCAAACCGGTGGACGGTTCCCCGCTTTCCGCTCAGCCCGCCCGGAATCGCAGCTGCAAGCGGTGCCGGTATGTCTCGCCGGGGTCCAGCCGCGCCGACGGAAAATGGCCGATGTTGGGGCTATCGGGAAAATGCTGGCTTTCCAGCGCAAGCCCGGCGAAGCGGCAGTAAGGCTTCCCACCCTTGCCCACCACCTGCTCGCTGAGATAGCCGCCGCTGTAGACCTGCAAGCCCGGCTGGTCTGTCGCCAGCTCCATCCACCGGCCGCTGCCCGGATGCTCCAGCACCGCCACCGGCCGCAGTTCCCCCGTCGGCCCCCCCAGGCACCAGTTGTGGTCGAAGCCGAAGCCGCCGGCCGCCTCCAGCGCGTCACCCAGCCGCACCCCGCCGCGCAGGTCGAAGGGGGTGCCGTCCACCGGCCGCACCTCTCCCGTCGGGATCAGGTCGGCGCCGACCGGCGTGGTGAAGCCGCCGCGCACCGTCAGCCGATGGTCGCCGAGGTCGCCCGACGCATGTCCAGCGAGATTCCAATAGCTGTGATGGACGAGATTGACGATGGTCGGCCGGTCGGTCGTCGCCGTCATGCGGATGTCCAGCACGCCGTCGTCGGTCAGTTGGTAGCGCGTCGTCGCCGTCAGCGTTCCGGGATAGCCCTGGTCGCCGTCCGGCGACTTATGCGTGAAGGTGACGGCGTTCTCCGCCTCCTCGACCGTCGCATCCCACAGCCGCCGGTCGAACCCCTCCGGCCCGCCATGAAGCTGGTTCGGCGGCTCGTTGGCGCTCAATTCGTGGCGCACGCCGTCCAGCGTGAAGGCCGCCCCGCCGATGCGGTTGCCATAGCGCCCGCAGGTGGCGCCGAAATAGGCGTCGCTCGCCAGATAATCGGCCACACGGTCGAAGCCCAGCACCACGTCGACCGGCACGCCGTCCCGGCCCGGTACCATCATCCGCACCAGCCGGGCGCCATGGGCGATCACCGTCGCCTCCAGCCCGCCGGCAGAGAGGGTGAATCCCTCCACCGGACGGCCATCGACGGTGTCGAACGGAAATCTCTCGATGGGCATCACGCCTCCGCCGGTTCGCCGCCGCGGCCGGCCCAGACCGTCAGCAGGCCCTTCTGCAACAGGATGAAGACGAACAGCAGCACGCCGATGGCGATCTTGGTCCACCAGCTGCTCAAGGTGCCGTCAAAGGTGATGTAGGTCTGGATCAATCCCTGGATCAGCACGCCGACGAAGGTGCCGACGACATAGCCGTAGCCGCCGGTCAGCTGGGTGCCGCCGATCACCACCGCGGTGATGGTGTCCAGCTCCACCCCCGTGGCCGCCAGCGAATAGCCGGCGCCGGTGTAGAGCGAGAAGACGATCCCCGCCAGCCCGGCCAGCAGCCCCGACAGCGCATAGACCGCCACCGTCGTCCGCCCCACCGGCACGCCCATCAGCTCCGCCGACTGGCGGTTGCCGCCCAGCGCATAGAGGTTGGCGCCGAAGCGCGTCCAATGCGCCAGCACCACCGCGGCGACCACCACCCCCAGCATCAGCAGCGCCGGCAGGCTGAGCTTCAGCCCGAAATCGAACCGCAGCGCCATGTCGTTCAGCTCGCCATAGAGCGGGTGGTTGATCGGCACCGAATCGGTCGTCAGGACGAAGCCCAGGCCGCGGGCGATGAACATGCCGGCCAGAGTGACGATGAAGGGCGGCATCTGGAAGACATGGATCACCCCGCCCATCGCCGCCCCGAAGCCGCCGGCGGCGACCAGCGCCACGGCGAAGGCGGGGACGGGGTGCCAACCGCCATGCTCGATCAGCACGGCCAGCAGCACGGTGGTGAAGCCGATCACCGCACCCACCGACAGATCGATCCCGCCGGACAGGATGACGAAGGTCATACCGACCGCGGTGATGCCGAGAAAGGCGTTGTCGGTTAGCAGGTTGCCCACCACCCGCCAGGAGGCGAAGTTGGGGAACTGCGCCGCGCAGATCAGGAACCCGACCACCAGCACCGCAGTGGTGACGATCAGCGGAAGGAACCTCTGCATCATGGCCCCAGTCATGCCAGCTATCATGGTTTCGCCCCTCCGCTGCTCGGCGCCACCGGCGGCTTGACCGCGCCCAACGGCCGGGCGCCCTTGGGCCGCGGCAGGAACAGGGTCAGCGTCGGCGATTGCAGCAGCAGGACGATCATCAGGACGCCCGCCTTGACGATCAGGTTGAATTCCGGCTTGAAGCCGCTCAGCAGGATGCCGGTGTTCATCGCCTGGATGATCAGCGCCCCCACCACCGACAGCACCAGCCCGAACCGCCCGCCGAGCAGCGAGGTGCCGCCGACCACCACCGCCAGGATGGCGTCCAGCTCCAGCCACAGCCCGGCATTGTTGGCGTCGGCCCCGCGGATGTCGGCGGTGACGATCAGCCCGGCCACCGCCGCGCACAGCCCGCACCAGACATAGACGGCGACCAGCACCACCGGCGTGTTGACGCCGGCCCCGGCGCTGGACAGCCGGTTGATGCCGACCGCCTCGATCATCAGCCCCAGCGCGGTCGCCCGCACCAGCAGGGCCGTCACCGCCAGCAGCGCGATGGTGATGACCACCGGCATCGGCACGGTCAGGAAGGATCCGCCGCCGATGAAGGCCAGCGCCGGGCTGGTGAAGGTGACGATCTGCCCCTCGGTGATCAGCTGGGCGATGCCGCGCCCGGCGACCATCAGGATCAGGGTGGCGATGATCGGCTGGATGCGCAGAACCGCCACCAAGAGGCCGTTCCACAGCCCGCACAGCAGTCCGGCGGCCAGCGATGCCGCCAGCACCGCCGGCAGGCTCCACCCCGCTCCGGTCATGGTGGCGGCGACCGCACCGGAAATCGCCATGACCGCACCCACCGACAGATCGACGCCGCGGGTGGCGATGACCATGGTCATGCCGATGGCGAGCAGCGCCACCGGGGCGCCGCGGTTCAGCACGTCGATCAGGCTGCCGAACAGCCGGCCGTCCTGCAGACGGATGGCGAAGAAGTCGGGAAACAGCAGCCAGTTGGCCAGCAGAACGGCGATCAGCGCGCCATATTGCGGCAGGTTGCGCGCCGGACCGGGAGCGGACAGCGTCATTGCCGCACCTCTGCAACAGGCGTCTCAGACGCGATGGCGGCGACGATGCGCTCCACGCTGACCTCCCCTCCCCTCAGTTCCGCCACATGGCGGCGGTCGCGCAGCACGACGACGCGGCGGCTGTAGGCGACGATCTCCTCCAGCTCCGACGAGACGACCAGCAGCGCCATGCCGTCGGCGCACAGCCGCTCGATCAGGCGGATGATCTCGGCATGGGCGCCGACGTCGATGCCGCGCGTCGGCTCGTCGAGAATCAGCAGGCGCGGTTCGGTCGCCAGCCAGCGCGCCAGCAGTGCCTTCTGCTGGTTGCCGCCGGACAGCAGTTGGATCGGTCGTTCGGCGTCCGGTGTGCGGATGTCGAGCAGGCGGATGAAGCGGTCGGCGATCTCCTCCTGCCGGCGGCGCGGGATCGGCTTCAGCCAGCCCTGGCGCGCCTGCAAGGCGAGGATGATGTTCTCGCGCACCGACAGTTCGCCGACGATCCCCTCCTTCTTGCGGTCCTCCGGACAGAAGCCGAAGCCGAGCCGCACGGCGTCGCGCGGCCCCTTCAGCCGCACCGGCCGGCCGTCCACCGTCGCCTCGCCCTTGTCGGCGCGATCCATGCCGAAGACCAGCCGCACCGTCTCCGTCCGGCCGGAGCCCAGCAATCCTGCCAGCGCCACCACCTCGCCGGGGCGGATGTCGAGGTCGAAGGGCTCGACGCTACGCGACTTGCCGAGTCCCTTGAAACTGGCCAGCGGCGGGCGGCTGTCCACCTCCGCCGGGCCGATGTCGATGCGGTGGGCCGCCGCTTCCAGCTCCCGCCCCAGCATCATGGCGACCAGATCCAGGCGCGGCAGGTCGGCCGTGCGCCGCTCGCCCACCAGCCGGCCGTTGCGCAGAACGGTGATACTGTCGCAGACCTCATAGACCTGATCGAGGAAATGGGTGACGAAGACGATGCCGATCCCGCGCGACCGCAGGGTGCGCATCACCTTGAACAGCACCGCCACCTCCTGCGCGTCCAGGCTGGCGGTCGGCTCGTCGAGGATCAGCACCTTGGCCGACATGTCGACCGCCCGCGCGATGGCGACGATCTGCTGCGTCGCGACCGAGAAGCGCCCGAGCGGCGCCGTCACGTCGATGGACAGGCCGTAGGGAATCAGAATGGCACGCGCCCGCCGCCGCATGGCGCCACGGTCGACCAGCCCCCAGCGCATCGGCTGGCGCCCCAGGAACAGGTTCTCCGCCACCGACAGGTTGGGCAGCAGGTTGACCTCCTGATAGACGGTGCCGATGTGCAGGCGCTGCGCCTCCTCCACCCCGCGCGGCGCGATCTCCCGCCCCTCCAGCGCCACGGTGCCGCCGTCGCGCTGGTAGACGCCGGTCAGCGTCTTGATGAGCGTCGATTTGCCGGCGCCGTTCTCGCCCAGCAGCGCATGGATTTCGCCATGGCGGAGGGTGAAATCGACGCCGTCGAGCGCCTGGACGCCGAGAAACGCCTTCGACAGCCCGCGGATCGCCAACAGCGGCGCGGTGGGGGGAGGAGCGGTGGACGCCGTCATGACGGACCTCGGCGGATGCGCGGAAAAACAAGTGGATAATCCCCTCTCCCCGGGAGGAGAGGGGTGATTCCCCCCAACACCCGATCAGTAGGCGTCCTTGCGGCGCTCGTACTCGGCCTTGGCGGTCTCCGGGGTGAACAGGGCCGATTCCGTCTGGATCCACTTCGGCGGCGCCTTGCCGTCCTTCTTGAAGGCGATCAGCGCGTCATAGGCCGGACCCGCCATGTTCGGCGTCAGCTCCACCGTGGCGTTCGCCTCGCCTTCCGCCATCGCCTTGAAGATGTCCGGCACGCCATCGATGGAGACGACCAGGATGTCCTTGCCCGGCTTCAGCCCGGCTTCCTTGATCGCCTGGATGGCGCCGACGGCCATGTCGTCGTTGTGGGCGTAGACGGCGCAGATGCCCTTGCCGCCACTCTCGGCCTTGATGAAGCTCTCCATCACCTCCTTGCCCTTGGCGCGGGTGAAGTCGCCGGACTGGGTGCGGACGATCTTCATCCCCGGATTCTTGGCGACGACCTCGTCGAAGCCCTTCTTGCGGTTGATGGCGGGCGACGAGCCGACGGTACCCTGCAACTCCACCACCGCGCATTTGCCGCCGGTCTGCTTGGCCAGCCATTCGCCAGCCACCCGGCCCTCATGCACGGTGTCGGAGGTGACTGCGGTCATGTAGAGGCTGGGATCCTTGGTATCGATCTGGCGGTCCAACAGCACGACCGGGATCTTCGCCTCCTTGGCTTCCTTCAGCACCGAATCCCAGCCGGTCGCCACCACGGGTGCGATGAAGATCGCATCGACGCCCTGGGCGACGAAGGAGCGCACCGCCTTGATCTGGTTCTCCTGCTTCTGCTGGGCGTCGGAGATCTTCAGCTCGATGCCGCGCTTCTCGGCTTCCGCCTTGGCGGTCTTGGTCTCCGCCGCGCGCCAGCCCGACTCCGATCCGATCTGCGAGAAGCCGACCACCAGCTTCTTGTCGGCGGCCTGCACCGCACCGAGCCCGATGAAGAGCGCCGCGGCGGCGGTGGCGGCGGAGATCACCCATTTCCTGGACATCTGTTTCACTCCCTGAGGTTTTATGGCCGTGCTTTTCGAAGGGGGGCAGGCGGCGGGACAGGCTGCTGGAAGATCGTGATCGCAACCCGGTCAAATTTGTTCGCTATGCCCACTTTAAGTACCCAGAACCATAACTGTCCAATACGATTCTCGACCGATGCGATGCTGAAATGGATATGTTCGGTCGAAAGAACGGCCGGGCAGCGGAAGGCCGCCCGGCCGCGAGGTGACCCCGGTCCAA
>JBKHVJ010000046.1:0-11916 GCA_046570145.1 Alphaproteobacteria bacterium | reverse complement strand
TCAACCCGGACTACGCCTATCCGGCCTATGGCGTACCGTCGGACGAGACCAACGAGGCGATCCGGCTGGCCGCCCGCACCGAGGCGATGATGACCGACCCGGTCTATGAGGGCAAGTCGATGCAGGGCATGATCGACCTCGTCAGGAAGGGCTGGTTCCCGGAGGGCTCCAAGGTGCTCTACGCCCATCTCGGCGGCGCGCCGGCGATCAACGGCTACAGCTACACCTACCGCAACGGTTGAGTCCGGCCGGCAGGCCTGTGCAGGCGGGCTTGACCAATCGGAACGACTTGTCTTGAATTCCGCGCGTGGTGCGGCCGGACGTCCGGCCGCATCCGCCGGGGCAATCCCGGTCGTTCCTCTTGCCAAGGCCGGTCCGCGCCATGCCCCGTTTCGCCGCAAACCTGACGATGATGTTCACGGAGCGGCCGTTCCTCGACCGCTTCGACGCCGCGGCGGATGCCGGCTTCCGCGCCGTGGAGTATCTGTTCCCCTACGACCATGCGCCGGACGAGATCGCCGGGCGCCTCCAGCGCAATCGCCTGACCCAGGCGCTGTTCAACATGCCGCCCGGCGATTGGGCGGCGGGGGAGCGCGGGCTGGCCGCTCTGCCCGGCCGTTTCGGGGAGGTGAAGGCCGGCGTCGCCACCGCGCTACGCTATGCCGAGGCGACGGGATGCCGCCGGTTGCACCTGATGGCCGGGCTGGCCGATCCCGCCGATCCGGCGGCGGCGGCGCGCTATCGCGACGCCGTGCTGCATGCCGCCGATGCGCTGGGCGAACGCGGCATCGAGCTGATGCTGGAGCCGATCAACGGCCGCGACATGCCCGGCTATTTCCTGAACGGTTTCGCCGCCGCCGAAAGCCTGATCGCCGGCATCGGCCGCCCGAACGTCCGGCTGCAGTTCGACATCTACCACCGGCAGATCCTGCATGGCGACGTCACCATGGCACTGCGCCGGCTGATGCCGATGATCGGCCATATCCAGATCGCCTCCGTTCCCTCCCGCCAGGAGCCGGACGGGGAGGAACTGAACTGGCCGTTCCTTCTCGCCGAGCTGGACCGGCTGGGCTATGGCGGGTTCGTCGGCTGCGAATACCGCCCGCGGGGCCGGACCGAGGAGGGGCTCGGCTGGTTCGGCCCTTATCGAGATTGACTGGACGCGATTGGCCGGCCGTCACGCCAGGACGGTGTCGTACAGCAGCTTCAGGTTCAGCACGACGATCACCGTCGCGACGATCCAGGACAGGGTGGCGACCCAGCCGGGGACGACGAACTTGCCCATCTTGCTGCGGTCGGTGACGAAGCGGACCAGCGGGATCACCGCGAAGGGCAGCTGCATCGACAGCACCACCTGGCTGAACACCAGAAGCTGCGCCGTGCCGCGTTCGCCATAGATCGCCGTCACCACCACGACGGGGATGATGGCGAGCCCGCGGGTCAGCAGCCGGCGCGCCCAATGGGGCAGGCGCAGCCGCAGGAATCCCTCCATCACGATCTGCCCGGCCAGCGTCGCCGTCACCGTGGAGTTCAGGCCGGAGGCCAGCAATGCCACCGCGAACAGCGTCGATGCGATGCCGAGGCCTAGCAGGGGCGACAGCAGCTCGAACGCCTGTCCGATCTCCGCCACCTCGGTATGGCCGCTGCCGTGGAAGACGCTGGCCGCCAGGATCAGGATGGCCGCATTGACGAACAGCGCCAGCATCAGCGCGATGGTGCTGTCGGCGGTGGCCCAGGTGATGGCGTCGCGGCGCCCCTCGTCCGTCCGCGGATAAGCCCGCGTCTGCACGATGGAGGAATGGAGGTACAGGTTGTGCGGCATCACCGTCGCCCCCAGGATGCCGATGGCGATGTAGAGCATCTCGGGATTGGTGACGATCTCCGCCGACGGCACGAAGCCGTGCAGGACGGCGGCCACCGGCGGCGCCGCGGCGGCGATCTGCACGATGAAGCAGCCGGCGATGACCACCAGCAACGCGATCACGAAGGCTTCCAGATAGCGGAACCCCCGCTGCATCAGCAGCAGGACCAGGAAGGCGTCCAACGCGGTGATCAGCGCGCCGCCGATCAGCGGGATGCCGAACAGCAGGTTCAGCGCGATGGCGGTGCCGATCACCTCGGCAAGGTCGCAGGCGATGATCGCCGCCTCGCACGCCACCCACAGCACGAAGTTGACCGGTCGCGGGTAATGGTCGCGGCAGGCCTGGGCCAGGTCGCGCCCGGTGACGATGCCGAGCCTCGCGGCCAGCGACTGCAGCAGGATCGCCATCAGGTTCGACAGCATGATGACGGCCAGCAGCGTGTAGCCGAACTGCGACCCGCCGGCGAGGTCGGTCGCCCAGTTGCCGGGGTCCATATAGCCGACCGACACCATGTAGCCCGGCCCGGCGAAGGCCAGCATCCGGCGTAGCCACAGGCCGCCCTGCGGCACCGCGACGGAGGCGTGGACCTCCGGCAGGCTGAGTCGCGCCTCGCCGTCCGGGCTGGAATATCTCCAGGCCTTCGGGGTCGGCAGGGCGGCTTCGGCTTCCGACATCGGCGGGACTCCTGGCCGAGTTGCGAATTGGTATCAATCAAGTATGTACCGGGACAACGAGTATGCAAGGTGCTATACTTTCCGGACCGCAACTTTTTGCCGGAATCGCCATCCACCCCCGAAGGATGCGCCTTCCGAAGGGTGGAGGCGGCCGGATCGACGGTGGACTTGACGGCCGGCGGTTGGCGTCGGAGGGTGGGGTGCAACCGTTGGGGCATGACTTTCAGAGGAGTCGACGCGCACGATGGCCGAATCCCGGAAGTCGCCTGAATGGGAAGAGGGTCGGGCTGCGCCGGCCGAAACCGTGCCGGGCGATACCGTATTGCCCGATGCCGAACTCCATGCCGAGGGGTTCCGCCGCACGCGGGAGGCGCAGCGATTCGCCCTGGCCGAGGATTATGTGGAGCTGATCGCCGATTTGATCGAAAGCGGGCAGGAGGCGCGGCAGGTCGACATCGCCGCTAGGCTGGGGGTGGCGCAGCCCACCGTCGCCCGCATGCTCGACCGGCTGGCGACGGAGGGGCTGGTCACCCGCAAGCCCTACCGGGCGGTGTTCCTGACCGATGCCGGCCGCCGGATCGCCGAGGAAAGCCGGGAGCGCCACCAGACGGTGGAGGCCTTCCTGCGTTCCCTCGGCGTCAGCGCCGACACCGCGCGCATCGACGCCGAAGGCATCGAGCACCATGTCAGCGCGGAGACGCTGGACGCCTTCCGTCGCGCGCTGGCACGGGGCCGCTGACCGTCACCCCACCTCAATGGCTCCCGCAGGAGCCGCCGTGGCGCCGCGCCGGCTTCGGGCCCGTCGCCTCGCAGCCGCAGCAACCCCCGCCGCAACCTCCCGCCGGTGATGCCGGGGCGGGTCGTCCGGCCAGACGGCGCAGACGGTCGCGGGCGGCGGGCGGCAGCAGGATGGTCCAGGCCACCCAGGCGAAGGCCAGGGCGACGATCAGTCCGACGATGAGTTTCTCCATCATCGCTCACCCTCCCAGCAGGGCGCTGGACAGCCGGAAGGTGACGAAGGCGGCACCGTAGGCGAGCAGCGTCATGTAGACGATCATCACCAGCATCCAAAACCAGGAGTTGGTTTCCCGCTTCACCACCGACAGGGTGGAGACGCATTGCGGGGCGAACACGAACCACGCCAGCAGCGACAGCGCAGTCGGCAGGCTCCAGTCCGCCGCCAGCACACCGGACAGCGAGCCGGACAGCGCGTCCCCCGTCTCGCTCAACGCATAGACGGTGCCGAGCGCCGCCACCGCCACCTCGCGCGCCGCCATGCCCGGAACCAGCGCGATGGCGATCTGCCAGGTGAAGCCGATGGGCGCCAGCAGCGGCGCCAGCGCGTGGCCCAGCATTCCGGCGAAGCTGTAGTCGATCGCCGGACCGGTGGCGCCTTCGGGCGCTCCGGGGAAGGTGCCGAGGAACCACAGCAGGATCATGATGGCGAAGATTACCGTGCCGGCGCGGGCCAGGAAGATGCGGGCGCGTTCCATCAGGCCGATCAGGATGTCGCGCGGGCTGGGCAGCCGGTAGGCCGGCAGTTCCATCAGCAGCGGCTCCCGCGCGCCCTTGAAGATCGTCCGCTTCAGCACGAAGGCGACCGCCAGCGCCGACAGGATGCCCGCGGCATAGAGCGTGAACATCACCAGCCCCTGCAGCCCGATCATGCCGCCGGCCACCGTTTCTTCGGGGACGAAGGCGGCGATGATCAGCGTATAGACCGGCAGCCGGGCCGAGCAGGTCATCAGCGGCGCGATCATGATGGTGGCCAGCCGGTCGGCGCGGCTTTCGATGGTGCGGGCCGCCATGATGCCGGGCACGGCGCAGGCGAAGCTGGACAACAGCGGGATGAAGGCCCGGCCGTGCAGGCCGACGCCGCCCATCAGCCGGTCGAGCAGGAAGGCCGCCCGCGCCATGTAGCCGGTGGATTCCAGGATCAGGATGAAGAGGAACAGCACCAGGATCTGGGGCAGGAAGATCACCACGCTGCCAACCCCGGCGATGATGCCGTCGGCGATCAGGCTCTTCAGCATGCCGTCGGGCAGGGCGGCGCCGGCCGCCGCCTGCACCCAGCCCAGGGCGCCGTCGATCATGTCCATCGGCAGGGCGGCCCAGGCGAACACCGCCTGGAACATCAGGAACAGCACCAGGAACAGGAAGGGCAGGCCGACGGCCGGGTGCAGCAGGGCCGCGTCGATGCGCTGCGTGGCGAGCGACGGCTTTCCGGCATCGCGGAGCGCGGCGGCCAGGATGGCTTCGACCTCCCGATGATAGGCGCGCAGATCCCGTGCCGACGGCTCGCTCCAGCCGCAGGGCGCCGGCGGGCCGTCGCCGGCCATCACCATCATGCTGCGGTCGATCTGGTCGAGCAGGCCGACCACGCCGGTGCGCTTGATCGCCACCGTCGGCACCACCGGCACGCCGAGCGCCGCCGACAGGGCAGCCGCATCGACGCGGCAGCCGCGTGCCTCCGCGACATCCATCATGTTGAGCGCCAGGATGATGGGGCGGCCGAGCTTCTTCAACTCCAGCACCAGCCGCAGATGCAGGCGCAGGTTGGTGGCGTCGGCGACGCAGACCATCACGTCCGGCGGCGCTTCATGCTCGAACCGGCCGAGCACGACGTCGCGCGTCACCTCCTCGTCGGGGGAGCGGGCGCGCAGGCTGTAGGTGCCGGGCAGGTCGATCAGTTGGACGCGGGCGCCGGCGGGGCTCAGGAACTCGCCCACCTTGCGCTCCACCGTGACGCCGGGATAGTTGGCGACCTTCTGGCGGGCGCCGGTCAGGGCGTTGAACAGGGCGGTCTTGCCGCAGTTCGGGTTGCCGACCAGCGCGATGCGCGGCACCGGGATTGAAATGGGGGCGGCCAAAACGGGTGCGGCCAAAACGGCAGAATTCGACATCGCGGAAATCCTTTCCGCAGGAAGGGGAGGCGACGCTTAGCCGAGCGTCACCAGAACGGCGTGCGCCTCCGCCCGGCGCATGGCCAGGGTGTGGTCGTCGATGCGCACGGCAAGCGGATCGGAACCCGGGAAACCCTCATGCAGGATCTCCACGCGGGCGCCTTCGATCAGGCCCATCTCGATCATGCGGCGTTCCAGTTCGCCGGGCGGCAGCGGGGTGGCGATCGCGCTCTCGTCGAGACCGGTCACCACCGCGCGCTGGCCCTTGCGCAACGCGCCGAGACGGCAGCCGTCGGCATCGGGCGGCGGGTCGGAGGAGGTGCCGGGCGCCGGACCGGGCGTCATGCGGGCAACGGGAGAGGGAACGGCGGCGGAAGCGGGTCCGGAGATCGGACCCGGCACGGGGGCAGTCATTGGGGATCACCTTTCGGCTGCACGGCACCGACAGGGCGTGCAATTCGGCGGCACCGGGCCGCGGGAGCCATAGTGATGCGAATCACTCTCAACAGCGATGTGGCGAAGCGTCGCAAAGCCCTGCACTGGACATGCCGAAAAATGGGCGCGCGCCCGGAGCGTGGTCATAGGCCTTTTTTCCCTACAATTTTGGTATGCGGGCTTGGCAGGATTTGCCTTGCGCGAATGGCCGAGGGACCCACCTTGCGTGGAGGCGATGGCGGCGCACCAATTTGAAATAGAGTCGTAAGGCCTATGCTGCACTGCAACCGACATT
Source organism: Alphaproteobacteria bacterium (assembly GCA_046570145.1). Classification (GTDB taxonomy): domain Bacteria; phylum Pseudomonadota; class Alphaproteobacteria; order Azospirillales; family Azospirillaceae; genus Azospirillum. Next base: position 5,747 of record JBKHVJ010000046.1, on the reverse strand, counting down.
TGTCCTTGTGCGATGGAGATCGCGGTTGCTTTGGTATGCGCTGTAACACAGACAAGAAAACGGCCTATATTCACACAAGGAGGCAGTTGCTCCCTATCTCCGCGAGTATCCATCAGCATTTTACTGAAGATCTTCAGTATCAGTGATCTGAACAAACTGCATACATGGATATGTAACAATCCGGAGAGAACTTTTATTTCCAATGCAAATTCGGTTTACCAATTCTTTGGAGTTACGATTTAGCCTCCAACTCACTTCCTGAAAGCGGTTGTGTGTCTGGAGCTGCCTATGCAACCAAATTCGGTCGCACGTCCGCGCGTGACTCTGCCTGTCATCACGACAATTAGCCTCTTCACCCTGTCTTTTCTGGTTTGTGCTAAATTTTATGCAAGCTATGCCTCGGCAATTGACTACGCTTTCTCACAGGTTGTGCTCGATGCCGTCCGCGATCGCTTGATGACGGTTGCCGCCGCGGTTTCGGCTGCTGTGGCGCTGTCGGCCCTGTGGGCTCCGGCCCTGCTGCGCGCGACCGCAGCCACGCCCTTGCGCGCCGTCATGATGGTGGCGACGGCACTGCTCGCCTACGCGGCCGGTACGCTGCCGCTGCTGACCTCCGTGCTGCCGGCCGAGGCGCTGCGCAGCTTCCTCTATGACGGCGCCGTTCTGCTGCTCGTCTCGCTTCTGCTGGTGTTCGAGGCGCTGCTCCTGCTCGCCGCGGCACCGCGCCGTCCGGCACTGGAATCCCCATCGGCGGTGGCGGGAATGCGCGCCGCGCTGTTCCTGTTCATGCTGGCCGAAGAACTGTCGCGCTCCTTCCTGCCGCTCTACACGCGCGAGCTCTACACACCGGTGCCCGGCCTGTCGGAAACCCTGATGATGGGGCTGCCGATCGGACTGTTCATGGCGGTGGTCGCGGTCTTCACCCCCTTCGCCGGCGCCTGGGCCGACCGGTTCGGCAGCCGCCGTACCCTGCTGCTGGGGACCCTGCCGGCGGTCGCCGGATTCGCCGGGACGGCACTGGCCGGGTCGCTGGCGGAACTGCTGTTGTGGCGCAGCGCCTGCGCGCTCGGCTATGCGGTGATGTTCATCGGCGCGCAGGGCTTCATCGCCCGCCACACCCCGGCCGGGCAGCGGGCGCGCGGCATGGCGCAGTTCGTCGTCGCCGTGATCGTCGCCGGACTGTGCGGCGCGCCGCTGGGCGGCATCCTGGCCGATCTTCTCGGCTATCGCGCCACCTTCGCGGCCTCGGCCCTGCTGGCGCTGGCCGCTGCCGTCGCCGCCGCGGCCCTGCTGCCGGCCGACCGGGCGGAGCGGGCGCAGAACCGCGGCTTCCGCCTGGGCGAGGTCAAAGCCCTGCTCGCCAACCCGCGCTTCGTCGTCCTGCTGCTGTTCTCGTCGGTGCCGACGAAGCTGATGCTCACCGGCTACCTCTTCTATCTGGTTCCGGTCTCCCTCCATGCGGCGGGCGAGACGCCGGCGGGGATCGGCCGGCTGATGATGACCTATGGGCTGATCATCGTGCTTCTCGGCCCCTGGGTGTCGCGGCTGGCCGATCGCACCGGCCGCCATGCCCTGTTCGCCGGGATCGGCGGGCTGGTCGGCGGGGCGGGCACGCTGGCGATCCTCCAGGACCCGGGCGTTCCGGGCATCCTGGCCGGCATCGCGGCATTGGGCGTCGCCCACGCCCTGAACAACGCCACCCAGCTCGCCCTGGTGCCGGAGGTCTGCCGCACGGAATGCGACCGCATGGGCGAGTCCAGCGTCTTCGCCGTCTACCGCCTGCTGGAGCGGGGCGGATCGGTGATCGGCCCGCTGCTGGCTGCCGCCGTCGCCGACCGCTTCGGCATTCAGGCGGCGCTGGTGGCGCTGGGCGTTCTGGGCATGCTGTGCGGCACGGCCTTCTGCGCGGTGTTCCTGCTGGCCCCGGCCACGGCCCCCGCATCGCGGACAGCCGGGGAGGGCGCGGCGCCGTGAGCACGACCCCATGACCACCGCGCCCCCCCTGACATCTCCGCATTCATCGATCCCCCACCCATCTATCACGGAGGCGAAGACGCCCATGCCTGACCAGATGCTCGTGGAGCCGTTTCGCACCATGCCGGCCCCGCCGCGCTGCGGCGACCAGCCCCTTCCTGCCGATGGCCGCCACGGCCGCGCGATGGAGGCGCTGCGCGCCACGCTGGATGCGCTCGGCATCGGATCGGTCGAAGAGATCAACTGGAAGACCTATGACACGATCATGCGGGTGATCGAGCCGCTGATCGGGGCCGGCCACACCTTGCGCCATTTCGACTACACCCACAGCGCCGCGTTGCAGCCCGGCACGGTGGAGCGGCTGCGCACCGACTACAGCATCCGCCTCGCCTACACGGAATGGGGCAGCCCGCAGAAACCGGCGCTGATCTGCCTCGGCGGCATCGCCAACTCGGCCCGGCGCTTCGACTATCTCGCCCGTGCCTTATCGAAGCACTACCATGTCCTGTGCCTGGACTGGGCCGGACGTGGCCGCAGCGGCTGGCTGGCGGACCAATCCGACTACAGCTTCGACGCCAACGTCGCCCAGGTGCTGGCGCTGATCCGGCACAAGCGGATGGGATCGGTCACGCTGCTCGGTTCCTCGCTCGGCGGCAACGTCGCCATGCGGGTTGCGGCGCAGGCGCCGGAACTGGTCGACGGGCTGATCCTCAACGACATCGGCCCCTTCATCCCGAACGAGCGCCGCCGCCGCCGCGCCGAATCGGTCGCCCGACATTACGTCTTCCGTCACCCGGCCCAGCTGTTCCACCGCACCGGCGCCGCCCAGAAGAATGACGGACCGGTGGACGACACCGTGCTTCTGCACAACAGCTTCCACCAGACCCGCTGGTCGGAGGAGAATGGCGGCCGCGTCTACCGCCACGACATCCGCGCGCTCCAATGCTACCGGGACGGCGCCGCCCAGGACCATGACCAGTGGGACGACTGGCAGCGCGTCGCCTGCCCGGTGCTGCTGGTCCACGGCATGATGAGCGATGCCCTGCTCGAGTCGACGATAGCGCGGATGATGGAGAAGCCCCGCGTCAGCGTCGTCCATGTGCCGGAGGTCGGCCATACCCCGACGCTGAGCGATCCGCTGCACATCGACGCCCTGCGCCGCTGGATCGCGACTCCCCATGGCTGGCCGGCGGAAAGCACCATCGGCTGGACCGCGGGCGCAGACCGCATCCTGTTCCGGTGAGGGGCCCGGCGATGACCGACCGCTTCCATTTCGTGCGCCACGGCCAGACCGAGGACAACCGCCGCGGCGTGCGCTGCGGCGGCGACCGCGACATCGTACTGACCGAAACGGGCATCGAGCAGGCCAGCCGGGCGGCGGAGCGCTTCCGCACCCAGGGGCACGACTGCGGCCTCGTGATCGCCGGGCCGCTGCGGCGCACCGCCGTCACCGGCGCCCTGTTCGCCGAGGCGCTGGGTGTCCCGCTTCTCTCCTGCGACTGGCTGCGCGAACGCCGGCTGGGGGAGTGGAACGGGCTGCCGATCGAGCTGACCCGCCCCTGGTTCGCCGCCGGCGAGACCCCGCCGGGCGGGGAGAGCGAGGGCATGTTCGCCGCGCGCGTCCTCGACGGCGTGGCGGAACTCGCCAACCCGTCCGCCGACCTGCTGGCCCGCCGGCCGCTGCTGGTCGGCAGCAAGGGCATCGGCCGCGTCCTGCTTCACCGTCTGGCCGGCCGGCCGGGGGTGGAGCTGGAGAATTGCGAGGTCGTGGCCTTCACCCGCCTGTCCGCCCCGCCGGGCGGGCCGGGGCGGTGGCGCTGCGACCAGCTGGAGAGGCTGGCCGGATGCGCGGCCTGACCGAAGACGACCAACCGAATCAAACGATGCGTGGATGCCATGCGGTGCCGCGTGGATCAGGACTGAGGAGAAGGGCGTGATGAAGCTCAAGATTGGTACGCGGCTGATGCTGCTGGTGTTCGGCGTGGCGCTGCTCAGCACGCTCGCCGCCGCCACCGTCCACCTGACGGGAATGCGCACGAACCTGATCGAACAGCGCAAGGCCAAGGTCAAGGAGATGGTCGATGCCGCGTCCTCCGTGATCGCGCTGTATGGCGAACAGGAAAAGGCCGGCAAGCTGCCGCGTGCGGAAGCGCAGGAACTCGCCCGCAACGCCGTGCGCGCCATGCGCTATGGCAATGGCGAGTATTTCTTCGTCTATGACTATGCCGGCGTCAGCCTGGTCCACGGCCTGCGCCCGCAGGTCGAGGGCAAGAACCTGCTGAACCTGAAGGATCCCGACGGCGTTCCCTTCAACGTGCAGATGACGGACGCGGCCAAGGCCGGCGGCGGCTTCGTCGCCTTCCGCCACAAGCGCACCGACGCCGCCGATCCGTCGCCGAAGATCGCCTACGCCACCGGTTACCAGCCCTGGCAGTGGATGATCGGCACCGGCGTCTACACCGACGACGTCGATGCGGAGTTCCAGGCCCGCGCCCTGCGTGAACTGGGCGTCACCCTGCTGCTGCTGGCGATCAGCGTCGGCATCGGCATCTGGGTGTCGCGCGGCCTGTCGCGTCCGCTGCTGGCGGTCCGCGACGTGCTGGGCCGCATCGGCGGCGGCGACCTGACCGTCACCGTTCCCCATGCCGACCGCCCGGACGAGATCGGCGACATGGCCCGCGCCGTGGCCGGCCTCGCCACCACCCTGCAGACCGCTCGCGACGAGAGCCAGCGCGCCGAGCTGGACCGTGCCGCCCGCGACATCCAGCGCGAACGCCTGTCCGCCCGCGCCGCCGAGTTCGCCCGCGCGATGGACGAGGTCGTGGCGACGCTCAGCACCACCACCGTCGCCCTGCACGAGCGCACGGCCGCGCTCAGCAACGATGCCTCCAGCACCACCGACCAGGCGCATGCCGCCGCCGGCGCCGCCCAGGGCGCGTCCGACAGCGTCGAGTCGGCCGCCCAGGCGAGCGAGGAACTGCGCGGGTCCATCGCAGCCATCAGCCGTCAGGTGGAAAGCGCCGCCCAGACCGCGTCGCGCGCGGTGACGGAGACATCCAACACCACCGGCATCGTCACCGGTCTCGCGTCGGCCGCCGAGCAGATCGGCGCGGTGGTGGAACTGATCAACTCCATCGCCGGGCAGACCAACCTGCTGGCGCTGAACGCGACCATCGAGGCCGCCCGTGCCGGCGAGGCCGGCAAGGGCTTCGCCGTCGTGGCGAGCGAGGTGAAGAGCCTCGCCACCCAGACCGCCAAGGCGACCGAGGACATCCAGTCGCAGGTGGGGGCGATCCGCGCCGCGACCGCCAACGCCATCGGCGCCATCGAGGGCATCGCCAGCCTGATCACCAACCTCAGCGCCCTGAACGGCGAGGTTGCGTCGGCGGTGCAGCAGCAGGAGGCGGCGACCCACCAGATCTTCGCCAACGCCCGTACCGCCGCGGACAACTCCCGTCGGGTCACCAGCAGCGTCGGTTCGCTGTCCGCGACCATGACCACCACCAGCGAGCGGATGCGCCTGGTGTCCACCAGCGTGGAGAACGTGTCGGAGCAGTCTGAGCGTCTGAAGGACGAGGTCCGCCGCTTCGTGGCCGAAGTCAACGCGGCCTAACCGGACGGCGGGGCGGCTCCCGGCGGTACAGGCCGCCGGGAGCCAGCCCGGGTGTATTTCTGCCCTCCCATTTCCGCCCTTGTTCCGGTTGTGAAGCCGGGACCAAATAGGGACCTGAAATGGGGCCGCCGCCCGGTGGCGGCGGTCGGGAAGGCAGATG
>JBKHVJ010000045.1:0-21440 GCA_046570145.1 Alphaproteobacteria bacterium | reverse complement strand
TAGCTGAAAAGACCCTCGCTGCGTTCGTCCGATCCCCGCATCATCCCCTCACCGGCCGCGTTCTCAACGACCCAAGGGAATCACGACCGAACTGCCGAGAACAGCCCTTTTTCCGCGTCCTGCTAAGTTTCCGGGATGTTGTCCCGACGAAAAGGCTCAGCCGACCGGCTGGGCCTTTTTCATTTTGCGCTGTTCTTCAGCATCCGGCCGGAGACTTGCTCCGCTATGCCCAAATAGAAAAGCCCGCCCCGCATCCGGCAATTACCGGTGCGGGGCGGGCTGTCAGTTGTTTTCCGGTGCCTGGAACGGAAGGGGTGTGCCCCTTACTTCGCCCGCGACACGCGGCGCAGGAAGTCGATGAACTGCGCCTGCTCTTCCGGGGAGAGGTCCTTGACCATGCCCTGGTCGTGGGCCTGGACGCGCGGGATCAGGTCGTCCATCAGGGACTGGCCTTCCGGCGACAGGCGCAGCGCGTAGGAGCGGCGGTCGTTGGGCGAGGGGGCGCGGACGACGAGGCCGCGCGACTCGAGACGGTCGATCACAGCGACCATGGTCGACCGGTCGATGCCGACCGCCGTGCCCAGATCGGACTGCGACAGCCCCTCGTTCTCGCGAATCATGATCAGCACGCCGAACTGGCCGGGCGTGATGTCGTGCGGAGCGACCGCGTTCTGAAAGCTCTGGAACACCGCGACCTGAGCCTTGCGCAGGTTATAACCCACGAGCTCGGGAAGGGGGCCAAGGGCGAGCTTGCCGTTTTTGCCGGGGCGCAGACGCGACCGCCGGTCGGCGGGGGTGGAACGCTCGTTTTCAGTCACCGTGGATGCCATATTTTGGATGAATTATAGGATGAACGGATAAAATGCGGGTATGGCTTTCGTTTGTCAGCAAGAACTGCACGGTGGATATGGTATGCATACCAGATATGCGTGAAGCGTATTGGTTGGCGCCCATACAAATTCCATCTTGAAGAGTCAAGAAGTGGTCGACGCCGATTTGACGCCGATCGCCCGCCCTGCGGTTTCCCCTGCCGCGCGCGGGTTCCCGAATCGGAGCTTCCGACGCCCGGTCCCCCCCAGACCGGGCGTCTTCGTTTCCGGGCTCCGGCAGGCTCCGGGGCGCCCTGCCGGTCGCGCTTTCCCGACAATGAAATCGATGCGGCTTTGCAGGGCAGGGCGGATGGTTGGACGCTTGGTCCGTCGACGGCTTTCGGGTTAGCTGTTCGGGAGCTTCCCAACCTTGAGAGCCGATGTCATGGCCTTCGCCATCCCCCTGTGGTCCCAGCCGGCCGTCCCCGTCGTGGGCGGCGATCCGTTTCCGGTGCGCCGCATCTACTGCGTCGGCCGCAACTATGCCGCCCATGCGCGCGAGATGGGGGCCGATCCCGACCGTGAGCCGCCCTTCTTCTTCATGAAGCCGGCCGACGCCATCGTCGCCGACGGGGCCATCATTCCCTATCCGCCCAAGACCGCAAACCTGCACCACGAGATCGAACTGGTGGTGGCGATCAAGACCGGCGGCCATGACATTCCGGTCGACCGGGCGCTGGACCATGTGTTCGGCTATGCCGTCGGGCTCGACATGACCCGGCGCGACCTGCAGAACGCCGCCAAGAAGGAGGGCAAGCCCTGGGACATGGGCAAGGGCTTCGACCGGTCGGCGCCGTGTTCCGCCATCCGCACCGTCGCCGACATCGGCCATCCGGACAAGGGCGCCGTCACCCTGCAGGTGAATGGCGAGCCGCGGCAGAAGGGCGACCTGTCCGATCTGATCTGGTCGGTGGCGGAGACGATCTCCTACCTGTCCGGATTGGTCGACCTGCAGCCGGGCGACCTGATCTACACCGGCACGCCGGAGGGCGTCGGTCCGGTGGTGGCCGGCGACGTGCTGACCGGCGCGGTCGAAGGCGTCGGCACCCTGACCCTGACCATCGCCTGAGCCGCCGGACATGCGCATCGCGACCTGGAACATCAATTCGGTCCGCATGCGTCTGGACCTCCTCTTCCGCCTGATGGAGGAGGAGCGGCCGGACGTGATCTGCCTGCAGGAAACCAAGGTGGTGGACGCCGACTTCCCGCTCGGTCCCCTGGCGGAGCGCGGCTATGTCCACGCCCACATCCATGGGATGAAGAGCTACAACGGCGTCGCCATCCTGTCGCGCCTGCCCTTCTCTTCGCACGACGTCCAGCACTGGTGCGGCAAGCAGGACTGCCGCCACGCGCTCGCCCATCTGCCGGGCGGGATCGAGCTGCACTGCGTCTACATCCCCGCCGGCGGCGACATCCCCGACCCGGCGGTGAACGACAAGTTCGCCCACAAGCTCCAGTTCCTCGACGAGATGACCCACTGGCTGGGCACGGAACGGACGCCGGACCGTCCCATGGTGCTTGTCGGCGACCTGAACATCGCGCCGCTGGAACAGGATGTCTGGAGCCACAAGGAACTGCTGTCCGTCGTCTCCCACACGCCGATCGAGGTGGAAAAGCTGGGAGCGATGCAGGCTTCGGCCGGCTGGGTCGATGCCATGCGCCGCTTCGTGCCGCCGGAGGAGAAGCTTTACACCTGGTGGAGCTACCGGGCGAAGGACTGGGCCGCCTCCAACCGCGGCCGGCGCCTGGACACATCTGGGTGACCCCGCCGCTGGAAGGCGCGCTGCAGGGCATCAAGGTGCTGCGCGACGCCCGCGGCTGGGAGCCGAAGCCGTCGGACCATGTGCCGGTGATCGTCGATCTGAACGTCTGATACATAGGGTCTGATGGATGGGGAAGGGGTGTTCGCAGCCGCGGCCCCCTTCCATTCCCTTCTACTCCAACAGCCCGATATTCATCCGCAGGACCGACGGGGTGCCGTCCTCCGTCAGCCGGAACAGGTGGGCGCAGCCGTTGCGCAGGTCCTCCGCCGGGTCGTCGCGCATGTCCCAGCCGGTGGCGAGCGAATAGAGCGCACGCAGGATGCCGTTGTGGGCGACGGCCCCGGTGTCACGGTCCTCGGCGGCAAGATCGGCGAGCCAGGAGCGCAGGCGGGCCTGTACCTCGCGCGGGCTCTCGCCGCCGGGGGCCTTGTAATCCAGGCCCAACCGGTCGTGGCGGGCGGGCATGCGGCCGTCGGCGCGCAGATCCTCGGTGCGCAGGCCCTCCCATTCGCCCCAGTCCATTTCGACGATCCGCGGTTCCGGCGTGGGATCGAGGCCGAGCAGCAGCGCGGTTTCCCAGGCGCGGCGCTTCGGGCTGGCGACCCAGCGCAGAGCGGCCGACTCGGGCGGCAGGCGATAGCGGGCGACCCGCGCGCGGCCTGCGTCGGACAGCGGCTCGTCGATGCTGCCCTGGATGCGCCCTTCGGCGTTCCAGGCGGTCGGGCCGTGGCGGAGGATCAGCAGGGTGGTCATGACGATACCGGGACGCCTCAGTGAAGGGATCGCCCGGAGTTTAGCGCTTCGCCGGCTTCTGCACCGGCATTTCCTTAACCTGGGCCAGGGCGACGCGGACGCGCGCCAGATCGGGCGGCGGCGCCTTGGCGCCGGGAGATACCGGGGCCTTCGCCGGAGACTTCGCCGGCTTCACCCCAGCATCGGCCACCTGCACGCGGGCCTTCGCGCTGTCGGCCTTCTGGGCGAGCGCCAGCGCTTGGGCCTTGGCGCGGGCACGGGCCTGCGCCTCCAGGATCTGCGGTGCGCGCGGCTCGCCGGTCTTCGGCGTCCAGGTGCGGAAGGGGCCGGTGTCGACATGGACATGGCCGGTGTGGGCGTACATCGCATAGCCGCCGCGCTGCATCGCCGCCGCCTCCTCCGCCAGCCGGGCGGGCGGAATGCCGGGGATGGAGAAGTCCGCCGCCTGTCCGCGCAGATGGTAGGAGTTCTCGGCGACGTTCGGATTGCTGCGGGCGAGGCTGGCGTTGGTGGCGCCCGACCGGTAGCCCGAGGTGATGCGGATCGGCGACTCGGGCGCTGCGCCGACGCGCTGGCGCAGTTCGACCAGCATGTCGACCAGGGACGGATCGATCGGGATCGCCTCGTCGCTGCGGCGGTCGCGGAACAGGACGGAGATCTCGCGCATCGCCGCCGGGTCATAGCCCTCGCCGGGGCGCCAGTAGGTGACGGCCACCGTCTCGCCGCTGGCGGGGTGGTGCAGGACCACGCTGCGCGGCGAGCCGTCCAGCTTCGCGCTTTCCAGCGGTGGCGCGGTGGCGCAGCCGCCAAGCTGCGTCGCGACGGTCAGGACGGCAAGCACACCAAAGGCACGACCGGTCATGCGCATCGCTTTTCCCCCCAAGCTTTGCACGCCCCAACGATCCCCGCCCGCCCCAATCGTGGCGGGGTTGCAGGTCCGATCTAATACCAAGAATGTCACACGAGGCCAGTGTGACAAAGCAACCTGTGGCGCATTCAACACGCACAAGAGCTTTTGGGTGGGGGAAAGAATTTCCGGGATTCAACCCGGACGGAGGGACGTCCTACAGGGACAGTTCCATCCCCTCGCGGGCCACCACAGATCCGGGGCGCATCGCTTCCGCCTCCGCCGCGATGGCGTCCAACTCGTCGTCGGTGCGGGCCGGGTCGTGGTGGAAGATCACCGCGCGGCCGACGCCGGCGGCCTCGGCAAGCCGCAGGCACTCCTGCCAAGTCGAATGGCCCCAGCCGACACGCGCCGGGTATTCGGCGTCGGTGTAGGTGCTGTCATACACCATCAGGTCGGCACCCCGCAGCAGGTCGAGGATCACCGGATCGCGCCCATCCGCCGGATGTTCGGTGTCGGTCAGGACGCACAGGCTGCGGCCGCCATGCTCCACCCGATAGCCGGTGGCGCCGTCGGGATGGTTCAGCGCGCAGGTGCGCACCACCACGCCCGGCGCCGGTTCCAGCGTCTGGCCGGCCTGGAAGTCGCGGTACTGGCAATCGGCGCGGAAGATTTCCACCGGCACCGGGAACAGCGGTGCCGTCATCATGTCCGACAGCACGGTGCGGAAGGGCCGTTCCGGCGGCAGATGCCCGGCCCACAGCCGCAGCCGGCTGACCGGATCGAAGGCGGGGGCGAAAAAGGGCAATCCGCAGATGTGGTCGAGATGGCTGTGGGTCAGCAGCAGGTCGATGTCCACAGGCTCGCCGCTCCGCGCCAGCGACTCGCCGAGCGGGCGGATGCCGGTGCCGCAGTCGAAGACGATGTGGGCGCCGCCGCAGCGGACCTCGATGCAGGCGGTGTTGCCGCCATAGCGGATGGTTGTCGGCCCGGGCGACGCGATGCTGCCGCGCACACCCCAGAGGCGGACGGTGAAGGGGGACGTGCCGCCGGCCTCTTCCCGGGCGGGCGGTGGAACGGAATCGATCGTATCGCGGACGGTCATGACGGTGCCATGGTGGAGGTCCCGCTTGCCCAAGTCTAGCAAATCTCTTACCCCGGTCTCTCTTCCAGGGCTTCCCCTTATGGGCGGGATGTTGGAAGGTGGCGCGCCTTTCGAACGGATGGGCCGCGAGTCGCCGACCCACGAAGGGCACCTGTCCAAACCCATAAGATGTGGTAGGTTGGGGCTCGTCGCGCATTGCGCGGCATGACCTACCAGGGTCCCCGCGCGGGTGGGGACCGGCTCCGGCGGAACCCGACGCGGATGGATCCTGACAAGCTCGCCAAAGTCCTCGCCATGGCCGAGTCGGAGCATCAGGGCGAGGCGCTGTCCGCGCTGCGCGCCGCCCGGATCATGCTGTCGCGCGCCGGCCTGTCCTTCCGCGACCTTGCGGAGCGTGCACGAACGCCGGTGCCTCCCCCAGCCCCGGAACCACCTCCCGCCGCCGAGCCCGCCGGTGCGCCGGCCCCGCCGCCGCCGCCGGACGAGCTTGTCCGCGGCCTGCGCCGGCAGGTGAAGGATCTGGAACTGGAACTCGCCACCCTGCGTCGCCAGCTCGACAAGGCGTCGGGCGATGCCGACCGCCAGCGCGAGGAGGCCGACCGCTGGCGCACCCTGGCGCGCGAGACGGCGGAAAAGCTGTGGGACATGGGCAAGGCGCTGGAGCGAAAGCATTCCCGCCACGCCGACACCGATAAGCGGCGCGCCGTGTTGGAACTGCTGCAGGACCCCGGCAGCGCACTGCTGTCGGACCGCGAAATCGCGCGCCGCGTCGGCGTATCGCCTCACGACGTCAGCCACTGGCGTCGCCGGATGGCGATCGTCGGTCGCAAGCTGCGGCTGCTGCCGGTGGTGCCGCGCGGCCGCGGGCTGTGGGGTGGGCCGTCCGCCATCGGCCTGGGTGCCGCGCGGCTGGGCCGGCATCCCTCGGGGGAGCGCGAACGCCAGCGCTGGCTGGGATTTGCCGGCGAGGTCACCATCGCCGAACGGGGAAGCCGGCGGGGACTGGCCCCTTGCGGGCGGCGCTGAACTGCGACCCGCTGAGCCCGATATCGCTGCTTACGGGACCAGCCGGTAGCCGCCGGGTTCCGTCACCAGGATGCGGGCGTTGGACGGATCGGCCTCGATCTTCTGCCGCAGGCGGTAGACGTGGGTCTCCAGCGTGTGGGTGGTGACCGCGGCGTTGTAGCCCCAGACCTCTCCCAGCAGAGTCTCGCGTCCCACCACCAGATCGCCGGCCCGGTACAGGTATTTCAGGATCGCCGTTTCCTTTTCGGTCAGGCGGATCTTCCTGTTGGCGGCCTCGTCCAGCAGCAGCTTGGCGCCGGGGCGGAAGCTGTAGGGGCCGATGGCGAAGACGGCGTCCTCCGTCTGCTCGAACTGGCGCAGCTGGGCACGCAGCCGGGCGATCAGCACCCCCAGGCGGAAGGGCTTGGTCACATAGTCGTTGGCGCCGGATTCCAGCCCCAGGATGGTGTCGGCATCGCTGGCCGATGCGGTCAGCATGATGATGGGACAGCGCACGCCCTCGCGCCGCAGCAGTTTGCAGACGTCGCGCCCGTCCATGTCCGGCAGCCCGACGTCGAGCAGGATCGCGGAAAAGCCGGCTCCCGCCGCTCCTGCCGCGGCCCCTGCCCGGACCGCGGTCAATGCCCCGGCGCCGTCGCCGGCCTCCTCGGTCTCGAACTCCTCCAGCAGCCGCAGCTGCTCCGCCAGCGACTGGCGCAGGGCGGTGTCGTCATCGACCAGGAGGATGCGCTTTGCAGGGATCATTGGGCGTGCGGCACGAAAGCAGGAAGCGGGCGGCGCCGGACGGCAAGGCCGGGGCCGCGCCTTAGTAGCATGGCGGCGGTGGATTGTCGTGGTGGCTTGTGGGCGGGGCGGAGCGCTGCCGGACGGGCCCCTACAGCGCGGCCAGAACGGCCATCAGAGCCGCGGCACCGCCGCCGTCCGCAGCGGCGCACACCACACGGTCGCGCTGAACCCCCAGCGCCCGCACCGCTGTGGCGGCTTCATCGTCCGGCACCACGACCCGGCGCATCAGGGACAGCGCGCCCTGTTCCAGGTTTCGGCGCACTGCGGTCTCGTCGGCGGTCAGGTCCGGATCGGCCCAGTGCAGCCGGTCGACCAGCGCGACGAAGCGCAGTCGGCGGTCGTCGGTCGGCAGGCTGGCGGCCAGATTGAACAGGGTGTTGCCATCCAGCAGGACCGGTGCGCCGTCGGGCAGCCGCGCCAGGGCGATGTCGGCCGCCAGGATTGTCGACGGATCGACCTGCGGGTACGGGCCGGGCAGGGTGTGAACCGTCGTGCCGGCTCCGGCGGCGCGCAGCGCCTCGATCATGCGGCGACCATAGGCATCGGCGGGAAGCACGGCCGGAATCACCGCATGGAGGGCGGCGGAGGACTGGTGGAGCGGCAAGGTCAGGATCGTCACGGGGCAAGGGCTCTGGATGAAGGTACGATCAGGGCAGGCTAGCGGGATCGTTGCGCATTCGGCAACGGTGTGGCGCGCGGGAATCGCTGGACAGGGGCGCGCCACCTGCGCTTTGCTTCGGCCGCCGAACGCACCATGTCCCGTTCTTGCGCCGAAAACTCTTGCGCCGAAAACCGGCGCTCCCGCTACGCAAAGCCGCTGACGATGCAAGCCGAACACCCGACCGACACCACCACGACGGCCACCCTGTCCGCACCGGCGCCCTCCCCGGCGCCCATCGACGAGGCTGCCGTGCGCGCCGTCGACAGGGCGCTGGCCGCGTTGCGCCGTGGCGAGGTCGTGGCGATCGAGACCGCCGACGGCACCGTCGGCGCGGCGGTGTCGGTGGAATCGGTGGCGCTCGACGCGGTGGAACGGCTGAAGGCGCTGACCGGCGGCACGCCACGGCTGGTGGTGACCCGCCGCCGCGCCGTGGTGCTGGGGCTTGTCTCCGGCGACGCTGCACAGCCGGTGAGCGACATCGACGGCGATCAGGCGCCGGGGTCCTCCAGCGAGAGCTTCGGCGCCATGGCACTCGACCGGCCCGGCGGGCTGACCGCCGACCAGGCCCACGCGCTGGCCGATCCCGAACAGCACCCGCAGGCGCAGGGCACGCTGCCGGCCGGCCTCACCGCGGCGGACGCCCGTCCCGGCAGCCGCGAGGCCGCCGCCGTCGACCTCGCCCGTCTGGCCCGCCTGCTTCCCGCCGCCATCACCGCCGACCTGCCGTCCTCCGGCCCGGCGGCCGGCACCAGCGCCGCCGATTGGGCGGCGGAAAACGACCTGCTGCTGGCGCGGGCGTCGGACGTCGCCGATTACCGCGTCCATGTGGTGCGCACCCTGCGCCGCGTCGCCGACGCGCGGGTGCCGCTGGTGGGGTCGGAGAACACACGCATCTACGCCTTCCGCCCGGCCGATGGCGGGCCGGAGCATCTGGCGATCGTCATTGGCGATCCCGATCCGGACCAGCCTGTGCTGGCCCGCCTGCATTCCGAATGCTTCACCGGCGACCTGCTTGGCTCCCTGCGCTGCGACTGCGGCGACCAGCTGCGCGGCGCCATCGCCGAGATCGCCCGGCAGGGCAGCGGCGTGCTTCTGTATCTGGCGCAGGAAGGGCGCGGCATCGGGCTGGTCAACAAGCTGCGCGCCTACCGCATCCAGGACCGCGGTTTCGACACCGTGGATGCCAACGAGATCCTCGGCTTCGAAGCGGACGAGCGGGTCTATCTGCCGGCGGCGGAGATGCTGCGCCAGCTGGGCTTCTCCGCCGTGCGGCTGATGACCAACAATCCGGAGAAGCTGCGACAGCTCGCCCGCTGCGGGATCGCGGTGGTGGAGCGGGTGGCCCATATCTTCCCCGCCAACGGCCACAACGAGGGCTACCTGCGCACCAAGGCGGAACGCAGCGGCCACATGTTCTGAGGCGGATGTCCCGAACCGGAATGGCGGGGCACGAATCGCCCCGCCGACCCGGCAGTTCTTGCCGCTATCTCCCAACGCTTCTGGTACTGGGAATCGGATTCCGGGTGCGGACCGCTCCGAACCCCCCAAATCGCGGGATTCCGGACCGGGTGGGGCGGATCGGGTTGGCACGAGGATTGCTGTACCCTGCCGTGACCACCGAGCCGGGAGACCGCCCATGGCCATCGACGCCACCACCATCGACAGCAGCGCCGTTCATCGGCCGGCGCCGCGCGAAAAGGCGTCGCCGGTCATCGACGGCGGCCACAATGGCGGGTCGGTCGAAATCCAGGGCGATATGTCCTTCTGGGACTTCCTGGACATCATCAACCCGCTGCAGCACATCCCGATCGTCAGCACCGTCTATCGCGAGATCACCGGCGACACCATCCAGCCGTCCATGCGTGTCATGGGCGATATCCTGTATGGCGGCGTCATCGGCGGCATGGCGTCCATCGCCAACGCTGTGATCGAACAGTCGACGGGCAAGGATGTCGGGGACACGGTCATGGCCTCGCTCGGCTTCGGGGGCGGCGACCATCCCGCCACCCCCGCGGCCGTCGCGGACGCCTCGGGGGGGCCGGTCAAATCCGGCTCCCCCGCGGATCCGTCCGGCAAGCAACTGCCCAAGGCTGCGGAAGGAGCTCCGCCCGCGGGCACCCTCGCCGCGGCACTGGCGGCGGCCGGCCCGACGGCACCTTCGACAGCGTCCGTTGCGAGCGCCCCTGTGGCGACCGGTCAGCCGGTCAAGCTCTCCGCTCCCGCACCCGCTGCTGCGTCCGCCCCTGCCGCCGAGGCCTCGCCGGCCCTGGTGGCGCAGCTGGCGGGCGGCGGTGCGGTGCCGCACCCCAGCAAGATGCCGGCGCGCGACACTCCGCTCGCCAGTTCCGCCCTGGCCAAGCACAGCGTGCCCCGCAATGCCGCGCCGGTCCCCGGATCGGTCATGGCCGCCGCGCGCGCCGCCGGTGCCGCTCCCGCCAACGGCAACCAGGCTGCGCCCGTCCAGCCGGCCACTGCACAGCCCGCCAACCCCGCGCCGGCCGATGCGGCAGCCGGACCGGCGCCGGTTACGCCGGACATGCTGTCGGAAACGATGATGCGCAATCTGGCGAAGTACGAGCAGTCGCGCAAGGCGGCCCAGGGCGCCACCAGCACCACGCGGGTATCGGGATGAGCATCGAGATCACCGTGACGCCGGACGGCGGTCCCGAGGCGACCACCGGCCGTCTGCGCTGGCCCGGCGGCGATGTCCCTTGTGTGCTCGGCCGTGGCGGCGTGCGCACCGACAAGCGGGAGGGCGACGGCGCCACCCCCGTCGGCCGCTTCGTGCTGCGCCGTGTCCTGTGGCGCGCCGACCGCCTGCCGCCGCCGGAAACCGGCCTGCCGCTCGGCGCCATCGCCGAGGATGACGGCTGGTGCGACGCGCCGGAGGACCCGGCCTACAACCGTCCGGTCACGCGACCCTATCCCGCCAGCCACGAGGCGATGTGGCGGGACGACCATGTCTACGACATCGTGGTGGTGATGGGGCACAACGACGACCCTGTCGTGCCGGGACTGGGCAGCGCCGTGTTCCTGCACCTGATCCGTCCCGACCGGACGCCGACCGCCGGCTGCGTCGCGCTGGCGCCGGACGACATGCTGCGCCTGCTGAAGGACTGCGGGCCGGGCAGCGCGCTGAGCGTCGCCGCACCGGCGGGATGATGCGCCTGCCGAAGGAGTGCGGGCCGTTATTCCGTGGGGTAGGGACGGGCACCGAAGATCGCCGTGCCGACCCGCACATGGGTGGCGCCGAAACGCACCGCCGTCTCGTAATCGCCGCTCATGCCCATGCTGATCTCGGCCAGTCCCAGCCGGCGCGCCATCTCCGCCAGCAGGGCGAAATGCATCGCCGGCTCCTCGTCCACCGGCGGGATGCACATCAGCCCGGTGACGGGCAGCCCCAGACGGTCGCGGCAGTCGGCCAGGAAGGCTTCGACCTCGGCCGGGGCGATGCCGGCCTTCTGCGGTTCCTCGCCGGTGTTGACCTCGATGAGGCAGCGCGGGCGGCGGCCGGTCTTCGCCATCTCGTCCGCCAGAGCTTCCGCCAGCTTGGGGCGGTCCAGGGTCTGGATCACGTCGAACAGCGCGACGGCGTCCTTGACCTTGTTGGTCTGCAGCGGTCCGATCAGGTGCAGTTCCAGATCGGGAAAACGCTCCTTCAGTGCCGGGAACTTGGCCTTGGCCTCCTGCACGCGGTTTTCGCCGAACACGCGCTGGCCGGCCGACAGCGCTTCCTCCACCGCTTCGGCGGGGTGGGTCTTCGACACCGCGACCAGCGTCACCGCCCCCTCGCCCCGACCGCAGGCCGCAGCCGTTTCCGCGATGGCGCGGCGCACAGAGTCGAGCCGGGCCGTCACGCCGTCCGCAGTCGCGGAACCGCCTGCTTCGCCGCCGGTTTGCGTATCTTTGCCAGTGCCCTGCGTCGTCGTCATGGCCGCCCCCAATCCGGTCGCTGCGGGTGTACAGCGCTTCCGCGGCGTGTTAGCGGACGGTCCGCGGAAACGCAAGCGCCCCAACGCGCCCTGCCCGATGCACTTGGACGGGGGAGCCTGGATGGCGGCGCCGGCATCATCATCGTCTGCACATCGAGGAGACCTCCGCATGCGGAGTCCGTTTCGTTCCCTGCTCTCCGCCAGCCTGCTTGCCGCCGCGGCCGCCTTGCCGGCGGTGCTGACCGCCGGCTTGATTGCCGCCACCCCCGTCCGCGCCGAAGAGCACGCGAAACCCGCGCCGAAGGCTGCGGCACCGGCAAAGCCCACCGGAAAGCAGGGGAAGGCCAAGGTCATGGCGGGGTCGCCGATGACCAAGGTCCGCTTCAGCGAGCCGGCCTATCCGCTGACCGATGACGGCACCTACCGCAGCTATATGGACAAGATCCTGGACGAGTACGGCCGCCGTTGCGTGCGCCAGGAGCAGTTCGGTTGGGAAGTCGCCAAGGACGACCAGGAGCGGCTGGACTTCATCTTCCAGGGCACGATGGCCAACTACGGCCGCATCGGCTATCTGCTGGGTGAAATCCACCCCAAGTCGGTGACCGATTCCGAGACCATCGCCTTCCTCGCCGACCGCGAGAAGTCGCGCTACCTGCTGGTCTGGACGCCGCTGGAATCGTCGGTGCTGTTCATGATGTGCGAGACCGTGGACAAGAACGCCAAATCGGAACCGCCCAAATCCGCCCCGAAGAAGTGAGCGGCCTGAAAAACGGGAAGGCGGCGGATCGCTCCGCCGCCTTCTCCATTTCCGGTCCGGAACCCGCCGCTCAGAAAGCGAAGCGGGTGTCCCACAGGATGATGTTGGCGTCGTTGTTCACGCCGCCCGACTTGTTGTCGACGTAGCTGTACTCCAGGCCCGTGGTCAGGCCCGGGGCGACGGTGTAGGTCACGCCGGCCTGGTAGATGTGGGCGCGGGCGTAATCGGCCGCGGTAGCGGCACCGGTGCCGACATTGGCGCCCTTGGCGTCGGTGTAGGTGGCGGCCAGGATCACCGGACCCAGGGTGTACTGGGCACCGACCAGCCAGACCTGGTTGTCGTCGACGCCGCGATGGCCCTTGGCATAGCCGCTGTCGCCGCTGAAGGCATAGCTGCCGCCGATGGCGAAGGCGCCGTAGGAGATGGTGGCGCCGGTGTGGATCGACGACAGATCTTCGAAGCCGGTCGGGGCCTGGGCGAACTGGTAGGCGACGCTGGCTTCCAGGCCGACGCCGCTGAAGGCGCCCTTATAGTAGGCCTGGATTTCACCCATGTCGTTGTAGGTGACGTTCTTGCGGCGGTTCACGTCGGTGCCGCTGCTGCCGTAGGTCGGGGTGTAGGCGGCCGACAGCTTGAAGCCGGCAAAGCTCGGGGTCGAGTAGACGATCTTGGTGCTGGCGTCGCCCGACTCGAGCGTGCGCAGCGCACCCGTCACATACGGCAGCGAGGTGACGCCGTAGTAGATGCTGTAGAAGCCGTCCGGGCTGCCCGAGATGCCGTCGACGTTCGGGCTGATGACGCCCGAGTCGTCCGACGGGCCGTTGGTCACGCCGGCCTGCACCGAACCGAAGGTGCCGTTCACGAAGATGTAGGCGCGGTCGTAATCGGTGGTGCGGACGTTGCTGGTGCCGTTGTTGGCACGCAGACGCAGGCGGGCGCCGTATTCCAGACCGTTGTCGGCCTTGGCCGTCGGGGTGACGGTCAGACGGAAGCGTTGGCGAACTCGGTCTTGCGCAGGCCGTTGTCGTTGTCCTGGTCGACATAGGCGCCCTGGAAGAAGGCATCGCCGCCCAGCAGGACGTCGAACTTGGACTGGGCCGAGGCGGTGCCGCAGCCGGCGGCGAGGGCAACGGCGGCGCAGCCGATGACGAGAGAGCGCTTCATGGATTGTCCATCCTTGTGCGTACGCCCCGTATGACCGGGAGCGCGCGGTTGTCTTTGTAGCTATGACTTAACCGTGCGCTGTTTCGGGCGGCAAAAGGCAAACTGCAACGCTTCTACGCGCTCGCAACACAGTTGCAACAAAAGCACACCGCTAACGTGTTGATATGTATAGAAAATCAGAAGGTGCCGATTTTTTGGCACATTCACAGCCCTAACTTTGGGCGACTTGCACAGAAAAAGCGCAAGAAAAAAGGCGGTGGCCGAAGCCACCGCCCTTCTTGTCCGTTACCGGACGTCTGATCGGAAGACCGATTAGAACGCCAGGATCGAGCGGACCAGTACGACGTTGCCCTTGTCGCTGAGCGCCGAGGTCTCGGCGTCCAGGTCGAAGTAGTCGTACTGAGCCTGCAGGGTCAGGCCCGGAGCGACGGTGTAGCCGACGCCGATTTCGTAGACCTGCAGCTCGCGGTCGCCACGCAGGGCCACCGAGCCGGCGTCCTTGCCGTTCTTGTAGTTGGCGCCGACGACGATCGGGCCAGTGGTGTACTGAGCACCGACAACCCAGTTGCGGGTGTTCTCGGTGAACAGACCGGCGCGGTCGTTCAGGCCCGACTTGCCGTAGTCGGTGTAGCTGCCGCCGACGCTGAAGCCAGCGTAGCCGACGGTGGCGCCGACCTGCCAGCCGTTCAGGTCCTTGTAGTTGGAGCCGGCGACGTTGCCGACGGCCTCACCCCACATGTAGCCGGCGCTGGCCTTGACCGTCACGCCGCCGAAGGTGTTGTTGTAGTTCGCACCGACTTCCACCATGTCCTGGTAGGTGCCGTTGCCGCCGGCGGCGAAGGTGCCGACGGTGTCGACGCGGTTCACGTCCGTGCCCGAGCTGTCGTTACGCGGGGTGTAGCTGGCGCCCAGCTGCAGACCGGCGAAACGCGGCGAGAAGTAGACGATCTTGGTGGCGCGGTCATCGGCGTTCAGCGACGGCCAAATGATGCTGTTGCGGGTAACGGTCGTGGCCGGGCCGTTGCCACCGATGTTGGTGTTCGGGCCGAAGTAGTTCTGGACCTGATCGACCAGGGCCAGCGGCAGGTAGTCGGTCGGCGCCGAGACGTAGGTCTCGTCGTTGAACGAGTTGGTCACGCCCATGCGGACCTGACCGAAGGTGCCCTGCGCGAAGATGTAAGCGCGGTCAGCGTCGGTGGTACGGGCGTTGTTGGCGCCGGAGTTGGCGCTGAACCGCATGCGGGCACCGTACTCCAGGCCGTTATCGGCCTTGGCGGACGGGATGATGTTGATGCGCATGCGGTTGCGGAATTCGGTCGAACGCAGGCCGGAGTCCAGATCCTGATCGACGTAGCCGGCTTCGAAGTAGGCGTCGCCGCCGACCTTGACTTCGAACTTGGCCTGGGCGTTGGCGGCGCCAGCGCCGAAAGCGAGAGCGGCGGCAGCGGCGCCGGCCAGCAGATAACGGTTCATGATTGTTGCCTCCATCCTGGCAGCAGATGTTTCAGCCTGGTTGACGTCCTGGCTGAGACTTTCGTACGCACCCCAGCCCTTGCCAGCAAGCGGCAAATCTCCCCGATTGCTGCATTGGGGGGACAGTGTGTCGCATGGAGCACACTAAGAAGGGGGGCTCCGGCCTGCCCGCCACAGTCGAGCCGGGCAGGAGCGGACTGTTGTCGACCTGTTGTGGCGGGGCGGGGCAAAGACGCATCCGCTGTTGCGTGGGGCCGTCCACTTATGGTCTGTTCACCGGCATTCCGCGCGTGACTCGCGCGCGGCAACCCCTTTTCTGAACCGGGTTCCCGACCATGCGCCGTTCGACCGCCCTTCGCCTTGTCCCTGTACTGCTCGCGGCTTCCGTCTCGATCGCCGGCTGCGCAAGCTGGGGCGGCAAGACCGAAACCGTCGAAGAGCAGATGAAGAACAAGGACTACAAGTTCGGCAGCCTGCTCGGCACCGACGGCGGCCTGAACCTGTTCGGCAAGAACAAGCGCGGCGGCGACCAGGACAGCGCCGGCGGCATCGGCGTCAACAGCTTCCTGTGGCGCGCCTCGCTCGACACGCTGTCCTTCATGCCGATCGCCTCGGCCGATCCGTTCGGCGGCGTGATCCTGACCGACTGGTACACCCCGCCCGAGTCGCAGAACGAGCGCTTCAAGGTCAACCTCTACATCATGGACCGCCAGCTGCGCGCCGACGGCGTCCGGGTTTCCGTGTTCAAGCAGCAGCGGACGGGCAACGACTGGCGCGACATCAACGTCGGTCCGGAGACCGCCGGCCAGCTGGAGGATGCGGTGCTGACCCGCGCCCGCCAGCTTCGCGTGTCGCAGAACGCCGTCGCCCGCTGACGCGGCGGCCGGCTTCTGGGGCGGCCCCTAGGGCGGCCCGAAGGGCCTTCGAGCATCTGGTACAACGGAAAACGGCGTCGCGCTCATGTCGCGTTATAATGTCAAGGAAACCGAGGCGAAGTGGCAGGGCGTGTGGGACGGCAAGGGCTGTTTCACCGCGCGCGAGGACGCCTCCCGGCCCAAATACTATGTGCTGGAGATGTTCCCCTATCCGTCGGGGCGCATCCACATGGGCCACGTCCGCAACTACACCATCGGCGACGTGATCGCGCGCTTCAAGCGCGCCAAGGGCTTCAACGTCCTGCACCCGATGGGCTGGGACGCCTTCGGCCTGCCGGCCGAGAATGCCGCGCTGGAGAAGAAGGTCCACCCGGCCGCCTGGACGCGCGAGAACATCGCGACCATGCGCGGGCAGTTGAAGACGATGGGCCTGTCCATCGACTGGGACCGCGAGATCGCCACCTGCGACGTGGAGTATTACCGCCACGAGCAGAAGATGTTCCTGGATTTCCTGAAGGCCGGCTTGGCCTACCGCAAGGAATCCTGGGTGAACTGGGACCCCGTGGACAACACCGTTCTCGCCAACGAGCAGGTGATCGACGGCCGCGGCTGGCGCACCGGCGCGCTGGTGGAGAAGCGCAAGCTGTCGCAGTGGTTCCTGAAGATCACCGCCTATGCCGAAGACCTACTGAAGGGCCTGGAGACGCTGGACCGCTGGCCCGAGCGCGTCCGAATCATGCAGGAGAACTGGATCGGCAAGTCCACCGGCGTCCGCTTCCGCTTCAAGATCAAGGGGCGTGAGGAGGAGCTGGAGGTCTTCACCACCCGGCCCGACACGCTGTTCGGCGCCTCCTTCGCCGCGATCTCCCCGAATCACCCGCTGGCGGCCGAGCTGGCCGCGTCCAGCCCGGATCTGGCCGAGTTCATCGCCGAGTGCAACCGGCTGGGCACCAGCGAGGAAGCGATCGAGACGGCGGAGAAGCGCGGCTTCGACACCGGCCTCAAGGTCGTGCATCCCTTCGATTCGTCGTGGGAGCTGCCGGTCTATGTCGCCAACTTCGTGCTGATGGAATACGGCACGGGCGCGATCTTCGCCTGCCCGGCGCATGACCAGCGCGACCTGGATTTCGCCCGCAAGTACAACCTGCCGGTCCGCCCGGTGGTGATCCCCGCCGACGCCGACCCGGCCGCGTTCGAGGTCGGGACCGAGGCCTACACCGGCCCCGGCGTGCTGCGGAACTCCGCCTTCCTCGACGGACTCGACACCGAGTCGGCGAAGGAGGAGGCCGGCAAGCGGCTGGAGGCGGCCGGCCGGGGCGAACGCACCACCCAGTACCGCCTGCGCGACTGGGGCGTGTCGCGCCAGCGCTATTGGGGCTGCCCGATCCCGGTCATCCACTGCGAATCTTGCGGCATCGTCCCGGTTCCGGACGACCAGCTGCCGGTCGTGCTGCCGGAGGACGTGACCTTCGACAAGCCCGGCAACCCGCTGGCCCACCATCCGACCTGGAAGCACACCAGCTGCCCGACCTGCGGCAAGCCGGCGCTGCGCGAGACGGACACCTTCGACACCTTTATCGAGTCGTCCTGGTATTTCGCCCGCTTCTGCTCGCCGAAGACCGAGGATGCGGCCTTCACCCGCGAGTCGGTCGATTACTGGCTGGGCGTCGACCAGTATATCGGCGGCATCGAGCATGCGGTCCTGCACCTGCTCTACAGCCGCTTCTGGACCCGCGCGCTGAAGACCTGCGGCTACCTGAACCTGGACGAGCCGTTCACCGGCCTGTTCACCCAGGGCATGGTCAACCACGAGACCTACAAGGACGCCGGCTCCGGCGCCTGGCTGGCCCCGACCGATCTGACGAAGAACGACAAGGGCGAGTGGGTCCGGGCCGACACCGGTGCGCCGGTCAATGTCGGCCGCGTCGAGAAGATGTCGAAGTCCAAGAAGAACGTGGTGGACCCGGCGCACATCATCGGCACCTACGGCGCTGACGCCGCCCGGCTGTTCATGCTGTCCGACAGCCCGCCGGAACGCGATCTGGAATGGACCGAGGCCGGCATCGACGGCGCCTGGCGCTACATCAACCGCCTGTGGCGGATGGTGACCGAGGCGCCGGTGGAACTGCCCGCCGCCGGCACGCCAAGGCCCGAGTCGCTCGGCCCGAAGGCCGAGGCCGCCCGCCGTCTGGTCCACAAGACCATCGTCGGCGTGTCGGAGGATCTCGACAAGTTCCGCTTCAACAAGGCGGTCGCCCGCGCCCGCGAGCTGTCCAATGCGCTGGGCGAATTGGACGGCAAGGGCGAAGGCGAGGCCTGGGTCCTGCGCGAGGGCTTCGAGTCGCTGGTCCGCCTCGTCGGTCCGATGATGCCGCACCTGGGTGAGGAGCTTTGGGCCCAGCTGGGCCACACCACGCTGCTGGCCGACCAGCCCTGGCCGGAGGCCGACCCCGCCCTGGTGGTGGAGGACAGCGTCAAGGTCGCGGTCCAGGTCAACGGAAAGCTGCGCGCCACGCTGGAGCTGCCGCGCGACATGGACAAGGAGGCGGCCGAGCAGGCGGCGCTGGCCGATGCCAACGTCCAGCGTGCCATGGACGGCAAGCCGGCCCGCAAGGTCATCGTCGTCCCGAACCGGGTGATCAATGTCGTCGTCTGATCCCAGCCCGATCCGCCAGGGCTCGTTCCGCCGGAGCCCGATCCGGCAGACCGCGGCGCGGGGGCTGTTCGCCCTCGCGCTCGGCCTGTCCGCCATGTCCCTCTCGGGCTGTGGTTTCCAGCCGCTCTATGGCGGCAAGGGCGTCGGGGCCGCGGCGGCGGACCGGCTGATGGAGGTCGACATCGCGTCGATCCCCGACCGGGAAGGGCAGAAGCTCCGCAACCTGCTGATCGACAACTTCTATCCGTCGGAGCGGCCGAGCAATCCGCGCTATCGGCTGGACGTGGCGCTGTCGGCGTCGGAGCAGAAGCTGGCCCTGCAGAAGGATGCCACCGCGGTGCGCGCCCAGTTGCTGGTCAACGCGCCCTACCGGCTGACCGACACCCGGACCGGGCAGGTGGTGTTCCAGTCCAGCTCGCGCTCGATGATCAGCTACAACACGCTGGAACAGCATTACGCCGCCATCGTGACGGTGCAGAGCGCCTATGACCGGGCGCTGGAGGACATCTCCAACGACATCACCACCCGCGTCGCCATGTATCTCGGCCGCGGGTCCTGACCGGCGGGAGATGGTCGGGTGAAGCTCCAGCCCAAGGCGATCGACGGTTTCCTGCGCAGCCCGGACCCCAAGGTCCGGGCGGTGCTGCTTTATGGCCCCGACTCGGGCCTCGTGCGCGACCGTGCCCAGACCTTGGGCAAGACGGTGGTGCCGGATCTGTCCGACCCCTTCCGGGTCGCCGAGTTCCTGGGCCGCGCCATCGCCGACGATCCGGCGCGGCTGGCCGACGAGGCCGCGGCGATCTCCTTCACCGGCGGCCGGCGCCTGATCCGCGTCCGCGACGCCGAGGACAACAGCACCGCCGCCTTCACCGCCTTCCTGGAAAACCTGCCGCCGGGCGACAGCCTCGTGGTCGTCGAGTCGAGCGACCTGTCGGCCCGCTCTAAGCTGCGGCTTCTGTTCGAAGGTGCCGACGGTGCCGCCGCCATTCCCTGCTATGTGGAGGAGGAGGCGTCGCTCGGCCGCGTCATCGCCGACATCCTGCACGGCCACGGGCTGACCGCCGATCCCGACGCGCTGAGCTTCCTGGCCGCCAACCTCGTCGGCGACCGCATGGTCGCCCGCGGCGAGGCGGAGAAGCTGGCGCTCTATATGGGCACCGACAAGCGCGTGCGGCTGGAGGACGCCCAGGCCTGCACCGGCGACAGCGCCGCCCTGTCGATGGACGAACCGGTGTGGGCGGCGGCGGAGGGCGACTTCGCCACGCTCGACCGCTCGCTGGCGCGGCTGTTCGCCGAGGGCACCTCGCCGGTGCCGATCCTGCGCGGCGCCCAGCGCCATTTCCAGCGCCTGCAGTTGCTCTGCGCCCAGGTCGCCGCCGGCAAGTCGCCGGAAGCCGCCGTCGAGTCGCTGCGCCCGCCGGTCTTCTTCAAGCTGAAGACCCGGCTGGTCAAGCAGGCCCGCCACTGGTCGCCCGGCCATGTCCGGCAGGCGCTGGAACGGCTGGTCGACGCCGAGGCTGACTGCAAACGCACCAACATGCCGGACGAGACGCTGTGCGCCCGCGTGCTGTTCCAGCTCGCCTCGCTGGGGGCGCGGCGCTGAAGGGGCGCTGACTTGACCGTTGGTGGCCGCGCGCTATTTCGCCGGGCATGAGCGACGCCACCTACACCGCGCCACCGCCCGCCCCCTTCCGGGTCCGCTGGTGGCAACCCCTGCTGTTCTGGGTCATCGTCAACGCCTGGGGCTTCGTCGAACGCGGCGGCCAGCCCTTCCCCGGCCATCAGCCGTCGCCGCTGCAGCCGCCGGGCTGGGCCTTCCCGGTGATGTGGTTCACGCTGAACGTCTTCCAGATCTGGGGCGACATCCGCCTGCTCGACCCGGCGCGCCGGATCCGTGACCGCGGCCTGCTGATCGGGCTCCAGGCGGTGACCTGGGTGATCTACGCCACCTTCAGCCTCGTCTACTTCACGCTGGGCAGCTCGATCCTCGCCGCGGCGTGGACGGTGTCCTTCTTCATCATCACGTCCATCTGCATCGCGCTGGTGGCGCGGGACGACCGCAGCATCGCGCTGATCTGGACGCCGCTGATCCTGTGGACCGGCTTCGCGTCGGTCGTCGGCATCCACAACGCCCTCATCAACCCCGATCCGCTGTTCGGCACACCGGCATTGTGGGGATAACACCCGGATAAAACCCTTGCATCGAATATCACCCGGGTATAACCAGTCGGGAACGATGATGCATGCGGGGGAGAGCGGGTGTCGTGAACATGATTGGGAAAGAGGGTCGCAAGGCGGCAGTGGCCGCCTACAAGGAGCGTAAGAGCGTGGCCGGCGTGTTCGCCGTGCGTTGTGCGCCCGCCGCCGTGGTATGGGTCGGCGGCGCGCCGGATCTCGACAAGATCCAGAACAGGCTTTGGTTTCAGCTGAAGATGAGCGGCTGTCCGCACCGCAGCCTGCAGGCGGCATGGCACGCCCATGGCGCTGACTCGCTGACCTTTGAGGTCGTCGAGCGGTTGGAGGACGAGGAGCTTGCCTTCGCCCGCGCCGCCGCCATGAAGGCGCGGGTGGCCCATTGGGCTGCTGCGCTGGGGCCGGAAGCGATCTGAGAACTGACGCTCAGCCGCGGTAATCGTGAACCCGGCCGGTGAAGTCGGTCACGCGGTAGCTGCCCTCGCCCTGTTCTTCGATCCAGGCCGGAGCGGCGGGTGCCTTGCCGTGGCCGCCGGGGATGTCGAGAACGTAGGTGGGCTGGCACAGGCCCGACAGCCGC
>JBKHVJ010000044.1:0-4077 GCA_046570145.1 Alphaproteobacteria bacterium | reverse complement strand
CGTATCCGGCATCGACCGCGGCCCGGCTGGCACCCACGGCGGCACCCAGCTTGTCGGCCAGAGCCTCCAGCATCGGGAAGTTGTCGCCCGACTGCATACCGCGCCCGCCGGAGATGACGATGCGGGCCGAGGTCAGCTCCGGACGCTCCGACTTGGTCAGTTCGGCCGAGACGAAGCTCGACAGGGCGGGATCGGCCACGGCGGCGATGCTCTCGACCGGGGCGCTGTTGGTGGCGGCGGTGGCCTCGAAGGCGGTGGTGCGGACGGTGACCACCTTCACCGCATCGGCCGACTGCACGGTGGCGATGGCGTTGCCGGCATAGATCGGCCGCGTGAAGGTGTCGGCGCTTTCGACCGACAGGATGTCCGAGATCGGCTGCATGTCCAGCAGCGCTGCCGCGCGCGGCAGCACGTTCTTGCCGGCCGAGGTGGCGGGAGCCAGCACGTGGCTGTAACCGTTCTTCACCGTCTCGGCAATCAGCGCGGCCATCGCTTCCGGCAGTTGGTGCTCATAACCCGCATCGTCGGCGAGCAATACCTTGGCGACGCCCGTGAGTTTGGCGGCGGCATCGGCAGCAGCCTGTGCGCCCTTGCCGGCGACCAAGACGTGAATGTCGCCGCCGATCTTTTCGGCGGCGGCCACGGCGTTCAGCGTGGCCGATTTCAGGCGGGCATTGTCGTGCTCCGCAAGGACCAGGATTGATATGCTGGAAACCTCTGCTTTCAGTCTGACGCGAGGCCGAGCGTGCTAAGTCTCGCCTCTTGTTCAAGGATCGGCCGGAACGCCGGGGAATTGATCGCGGCTATGATCTCCGCGCGGCTCAGCGCCCATTCATCCTGCGCATTCAGGAACCGGAGAAGAATGCCGGCGGCGTGAGTGCGCAAGTGGGCGGGAGGCGCCACGAACTCATCGAGGCGAGGGGCTTCGGCCCCATAGCCCGAAACGGCGGACTGTGTGCTTTGCACGCGAACCTCTTGCTCTGGTGGTTGCACTCCGACGATTGCGCAGCAACCCCCGCATCGCCTCTAGATCACCCGTGCCTCGTTCTTGAGCTTGTTGACCAGCGTGGCGACGTCCGGCACCTTGATGCCGGCCTGACGCTTCGCCGGCTCGGTGACCTTCACCGTGGTCAGGCGCGGGGCGACGTCGACGCCCAACGCGTCCGGGGCGACGGTCTCCAGCGGCTTCTTCTTCGCCTTCATGATGTTCGGCAGCGAGGCATAGCGCGGCTCGTTCAGACGCAGGTCGGCAGTGACCACCGCCGGCAGCTTGAGCTCCACCGTCTCCAGACCGCCGTCGATCTCACGCGTCACCGCGACCTTGCCGTCGCCGGCAACCACCTTCGACGCGAAGGTGCCCTGGCCCCAGCCGAGCAGCGCGGCCAGCATCTGGCCGGTCTGGTTGCAGTCGTCGTCGATCGCCTGCTTGCCGAGGATGAGGAGGCCGGGGGCCTCCTTCTCGACCAGGGCCTTCAGCACCTTGGCGACGGCGAGCGGCTCGGTCGTCACGTCGGTCTGCACCAGGATGGCGCGGTCGGCACCCATGGCGAGAGCGGTGCGCAGGGTCTCCTGGGCCTGGGTCGGGCCGACGGAGACCACGACGATCTCGGTCGCCGTGCCGGCTTCCTTCAGGCGCACGGCTTCTTCGACGGCGATCTCGTCGAAGGGGTTCATGCTCATCTTCACGTTGGCGGTCTCGACGCCGCTGCCATCCGCCTTGACGCGGATCTTCACATTGTAGTCGATCACCCTTTTCACGGGCACGAGGATCTTCATTGGCTTGTTCCGTTCAGGTGCGGCCAGGGAGAGTCTCAGATGTGAATGGCGCGGTTGTCCGCGGCGAGTACCGACTCATGCATCATTTCCGATAAGGTCGGGTGCGGGAAGACGGTATGCATCAGTTCGGCCTCCGTCGTCTCAATGGTCTTGGCGACGGTGTAGCCCTGGATCAGCTCGGTTACCTCTGCGCCGATCATGTGGGCGCCGAGCAGTTCGCCAGTCTTGGCGTCGAACACCGTCTTGACCATACCCTCGGTCTCTCCGAGCGCGATGGCCTTGCCATTTCCGATGAAGGGGAAGCGGCCGACCTTGACCTCGTAGCCCTTCTCCTTGGCTTTCTTCTCCGTAAGCCCGACCGAGGCGATCTGCGGGTGCGAGTAGGTGCAGCCGGGGATGCCGAGGATGTTCAGACCGTGCGGGTACTTGCCGGCGATGTGCTCGGCGACGATGACGCCCTCGTGACTGGCCTTGTGGGCAAGCCAGGGGGCGCCGGTCACGTCGCCGATGGCGTAGACGCCAGGCTCGTCGGTCTCGCACATCGCGTTGGTCTGGATGTGACCGCGTTCCAGCTTCACCTTGGTACCTTCCAGCCCCAGGTTTTTGGTGTTCGGGCTGATGCCAGCGGCGACGATGATGCGGTCAACCGTGATGTCCTCAATCTTGCCGTCGGCCTCGACCGTGACGGTGACGCTGTCGGCGCTCTTGCGCAGGTTGCCGGCCTTGCCGCCGGTGATGATGCGCATGCCCTGCTTCTCGAAGGACTTGCGCGCCATCGCCGAGATTTCCTCATCCTCTACCGGAAGGATGCGGTCCATCACCTCGACCACCGTCACCTTGGCGCCCAGCTCGTTGTAGAAGCTGGCGAACTCGACACCGATGGCGCCGGAGCCGATGACCAGCAGCGACTTCGGCGTGACGTCCGGGGTCATCGCCTTGCGGTAGGTCCAGACCAGCTTTCCATCTTCCTCTAGCCCCGGCAGAGCGCGGGCGCGGGCGCCGGTGGCGATGATGATGTGCTTGGCGCCGAAGGTGCCGACCGGGGCCTCGCCCTTGGTTACGGCGACGAGGCCCTTGCCGGCCAGCTTGGCGGCGCCCTCGATGACGGTGACTTTGTTCTTCTTTAGCAAGTGCTTGACGCCGTTGTTGAGCTGGTTGGCGACCTTGCGCGAGCGCTGGACGACCTTGTCGAGGTCGAAGCCTGGGTTCTGGATAACCAAGCCGTAGTCGTTGGCATGCTTGGCGTTGCGCAGCACCTCGGCCGAGCGCAGCAGCGCCTTGGTCGGGATGCAGCCCCAATTCAGGCAGATGCCGCCGAGATTTTCACGCTCGACAACGGCGGTGTGCAGGCCCAACTGGGCGGCACGGATCGCTGCCACGTAACCGCCCGGCCCACCGCCGATGATGATGACGTCGTAAGAGTGAAGGCTCATGTCTGTTCCTCAGTCTGAAGCCCGAGGCCGCTCACCCGCTGGGAAAGGCGGTCGACAGCGCCGGGTCGGCGGTAAGCTCGGCCACCCTGCCGCTGCGCACCACCTCCCCGCACAGCAGGATGATGATACGGCGCTCGCGGCAGATGGACCCGATGAAGCTGAAGATCTGCTGGACGATCACCGGGGCCAGCGCCGCCGACAGGATCACCATCTGCTCCTGCCCGCCCGTCAGTATGCCGGCCGAGGTGTGGCGGCGCGCCGTCAGCATCAGCAACCGTTCATAGTGTCGATAGGGCGATCGTAGCTGTTAGGGCGGCTGTCTCGATTAGGCCAATGACGGAACGACGGTGCATGACGCTTTCCCCTCCCATGAACGGCGGATCGTGGCATCCCGCCTCGTAAAAATGAATAATGAGTCATATCTCATATTTAATGTAGCCGCAGCAAACTGTCGGCGCAACGACATAAATGCGTTTGCCTAGCGTTTCACCCAAGCGCCCACCCTGTGCTGATCCTGCAGGGGCGCCAACCTTCAATGGGAACAGAGAGTCTTTGTGCCGAACCGAGACAAGGCCAGTATAGAAAAGAACCGCAAGCACGACCATTTCGCAACAACACCGCTTTGCGGAAATATGAATGTTGGTTCACAAATCGGCTCTGTTGCAAAGTTTGCCGGCAGGCGGCGGAATGGCTGGACGCTGTTGGGAGCCAAGCCGTGTCGGACTTCAAGGGACGCCACTTTGACCCTCCTCCGAATCAGTGGACACCTCTGCTAAGCTCCAGATGGAGCGGAGAGGTCAAGAATGACGACGACACGGCGCATCTTTACGGACGAGTTCAAGCAAGAGGCGGTGGCGCTGTTGGCCAG
>JBKHVJ010000043.1:0-33716 GCA_046570145.1 Alphaproteobacteria bacterium | reverse complement strand
CCCCGGTCCGCCCTCTTCGATCCGCTCTCATTGCTCCGTCACAGGACGTGTGAGCGCTGCAGCCTTACTTCCGGGCGGCGGTGATGGCGCCCTGGATCTCCTTCAGGACCTCCGCACCGCCGTCGGCGGCGTACTTGTCGAAGGCGGGCTTGACCATCTCGCGCATGCGGTCCAACTCGGCCGGGCTCAGCTCGTTGATCTGCATGCCCTTTTCCTTCAGGTACGCGATGCTCTGGGCCGAGGCCTCGCGGCTGTCCTTGCGCTCGAACTCGCGCGAGGCGACGGCGGCCTCGTTCAGGATCTTCTTCTCGTCGGCCGACAGGCCTTCGTACCAGCGCTTGCTGGCCAGCACGATCCACGGGCTGTAGACGTGGCGGGAAATGGTCAGGAACTTCTGCACTTCATAGAACTTGGACGACTGGATGGTCGTGACCGGGTTCTCCTGGCCGTCGACCGTGCCGGTCTCCAGCGCGGTGAACAGCTCGGAGAAGGCCAGCGGCACCGCGTTGGCGCCGAAGCGGTTGAACATGTCGATGTAGACCGGGTTCTGCATCACGCGCAGCTTGATGCCGCCCATGTCCTCAAGCTTGGTGATCGGCCGCTTGCTGTTGGTCAGGTTGCGGAAGCCGTTCTCCCAATAGACCAGCCCGACCAGCCCCTTGTCGTTCAGCGACTTCAGCAGCTTCTCGCCGAACGGACCGTCCAGGACGGCATCGGCTTCCTTCTCGTTGTTGAACAGGAAGGGCAGGTCATAGACGCCGAAATCCTTGACGATGCCGACGAGCGTGGCGGTGGAGCCCACCATCATCTCCTGCGCGCCGCCGATCAGGGCGTTCTGCATCTGGATGTCGTTGCCCAGGCTGGCGTCGCCGAAGCCCTTCATCTTGAACTTGCCGCCGCTGCGCTTGGACAGCTCCTCGGCGAAATACTTGACCGCGCGGCCCTGGTTGCTGCTTTC
This sequence comes from Alphaproteobacteria bacterium, assembly GCA_046570145.1. GTDB lineage: Bacteria > Pseudomonadota > Alphaproteobacteria > Azospirillales > Azospirillaceae > Azospirillum. The sequence goes on along the minus strand of JBKHVJ010000043.1, from coordinate 32,758 downwards.
CGACAGGCCGTAGCCGAAGCGGATGATGCGGGTCTTCACCTCCTGGGCGGAAGCGCTGGTGGCGGCGGCGACCGGGGCGAGCAGGGCGGCGGCGATGCCGGTGGCGAGAAGCAGTTTGCGGAACATGGTGTCGGTCTTCCTTCCTTTGGGCGTTTCGTTGTGTTTGGCGTTCGGGCGTTTGGTGTTCGGGCGTCAGTGGAAGAAATGCAGCGGCGCGGTGACGATCTCCGGCACGGCGATCAGCAGGCCGAGCAGGACGATGTAGGTCAACAGGAAGGGCCAGATGCCCTTGGTGGCGCTTTCCAGCGAGATGCGGGCGACGCCGCACACCACGTTCAGCACCGTGCAGACCGGCGGATGGATCAGGCCCAGCGTGCCGACCAGGACGAACATCACGCCGAAATAGGCGGGATCGATGCCGGCCTTGATCGCCAGCGGGGTCAGCACCGGGCCCAGCACCAGGATGGTCGGCGTCAGGTCCATCACCGTGCCGACGGCCAGCAGCAGGCAGGCGATGGCCAGCATCAGCAGCTTCGGATTGTCCATCAGCGGGGCCAGCAGCTCCGTCATCTGCTGCGGCAGGTCGGCCAGCGTCACCATGTAGGACGACACCAGCGCGGCGGCGCAGAGGAACATCACGGTGCTGGTGGTGCGCGCCGCCTGGACCAGCAGCGGGACCAGCTGCGCCAGCGTGACCTGCCGGTAGACGAACAGCGCGACGAACAGCGAATAGACGGCGGCGACCACCGCGGCCTCGGTCGGCGTGAAGATGCCGCCGCGCAGGCCGCCGATGATGATGACCGGCAGGGCCAGCGCCCAGATGCCGTCGCCCAGCGCCTTCAGCCGTTCCCGCCCGCTCGCCTTCGGCTGCAGCTTCACCGTCATGTCGCGGACGACGAACATCCAGGCGCAGACCAGACCGATGCCCATCAGCAGGCCGGGCACGATGCCGGCCATGAACAGCGCGCTGATCGAGGTGTTGGTGGTCACGCCGAAGATGATGAAGGGCATGCTGGGCGGGATGATCGGGGCGATGATGCCGCCCGACGCGATCAGGCCGGCGGAACGCGGCACCGGGTAGCCATGGTCGCGCATCATCGGGATCAGCAGCGTGGCCAACGCGGCGGTGTCGGCGATGGCCGATCCCGACAGGCTGGCCAGCATCACCGAGGCGCCGATGGTGACGTACCCCAGCCCGCCCTTGATGTGGCCGACGAGGCTGACCGCGAGGTTGATGATGCGCTGGGAGATGCCGCCGGCGTTCATCAGCTCGCCGGCCAGGATGAAGAAGGGCACCGCCATCAGCGGGTAGTTGTCGGCGCCGCTCAGCATGTTCTGGGCGACCAGCTGGGCGTCGAAGAAATCCAGGTGAACCATCAGCGCGACGCCGGTCAGCATCAGCGCGAAGGCGATGGGCATGCCGAGCAGCATCAGGCCGAACAGCGAGCCCAGGAAAATGGTGAGGGTCATGGCGGAAACTCCGTCCGCAGGTGGTCGTCTGGGCTCAGTGCTTGGCGACGGCGGCGCTGCCGTGCGGGGCCGGGGGCGCGACGGCGGGGCCGTGCGAGTCCGGATGGTCCATCATCGTGTCGGGATCGCCGGGAACACGGGCGCCCGGCTGGTTGGTGACGATCCGCAACAGGTTCGCCAGCACGATCAGCGCCATGGCGATGGCCGGGAAGAAGCCCGCTGCCGCATAGAAGGCCATGGGGAAGCGCAGGACGGTCGAGAAGGTCTCCATCCCGATCAGCAGCTGGATCCAGCTGCCCTGCACGAACAGCCACAGGGCATAGAGCATCATCAGGTGGGCGATCGCCGCGCAGACGCGGCGGACCTTTGCCGGCAGGCGGCTCTGCACGATCTCCAGGCCCAGATGCCGCTGGTGCCGCAACGCCACGGTGGCGCCCAGGAACACCAGCCAGACGAACATCAGCCGCGCGATCTCCTCCGCCGCGACGATGCCGCTGTTGAAGATGTAGCGCAGGACGACGTTGCCGAAGACAAGACCGACCATGATCGCCAGCATCAGCGCCATGATCCATTCGGTGATCCGCTCCAGCAGATCCGCCACGCGTTTCATGCGGTCCTCCCAATAGTCTTTCCGCCGGTCAGGCGGGCGCAGGCGTCGGCGACGATGGCGTCCGCCGGCAGCGTCACCTCATAGGACAGCACCGCCTCGTCGGCGGCAGGCATCTCAAGGTCGGCGAACTGGCTGTCGACCAGGGCGGTGGGCATGAAATGGGCGGTCCGCGCCCCCATGCGAGAGGCGATCAGCGCCTTGTCTCCGTGCAGATGCAGGAAGACGACCCGCTCGCAATCGCCGCGCAGCCGGTCCCGGTAGCGCCGCTTCAGCGCCGAACAGGCGACCACCAGACCGTGCTCTTCGCGATGCGCATCGGCGATGAAGCCGGCCAGCGTGCCCAGCCAGCCGTCGCGATCGTCGTCGGTCAGCGGGATGCCCGACGACATCTTCGCGATGTTGGCGGGCGGATGGTGCGCATCGCCTTCGATGAAGGCATAGCCCAGCGCCGCGGCAAGGCTCTGCCCGACGCTGGACTTGCCGCAGCCGGCGACACCCATCACCACGACGACCGGCGGTGCCGCGGACAGGCTGTCGGGCGGGCGGGCGCTGGTGGCGGGAGACGGCGCGATGGAGGGACCGTTCATGAGGCTCGTGTTCCCGATTCCCGGTGCAAGGCGGCACCCGCGCCCTCTCGGGTCACGGCGGCCACGCACTACAAAAACGTGTTAGCGCTATCATGTCCGAACCAAATGCGCATTCGCGGCCCTGTGGCCCGAATGCACGGATGACGCCGACACGAGATGACGATACTGTTAGCGCTAACCTCGATGGGCGTAAAGAGTTTTGTTTGAGTTGCGTACGAACGGGTTGGCAGGGCAGTGGAGTGGCCGCGGGTTGCAGGCGATGGCCTTGCGGGACAAGCGGCTCTTGCCCGCCATGCTACACAACGGTAATCAGCGATCCAGCGCGGCGCTTCGTCGCGCCTGCCCCAACAGGCCGGAATTCCGGCCGGTATCGGAAGGACGAGCCCTGTGACGACGCGTGGCGGTGATCGGCCTGCATCCCCGACGGTCAAGACGCGCAAGCCGCGCTCCTCGCGCACCGGCCGGGCGACGATGGCGGACGTGGCGGAGCGGGCCGGCGTCAGCGCCATCACCGTGTCGCGCGCCTTCAAGCGGCCGGAGCTGGTCGGGCCGGAGCTTCGCCAGCGCATCCTCGACATCGCCCAGTCGATGGGCTACGTGCCGAACCAGGCGGCCAGCGCGCTGGCGTCGGCGCGGTCGATGACGGTGGCGGTGCTGATCCCGTCGATGACCAACATGGTCTTCGTGGAGACGCTGGCCGGCATCCACGACATGCTGCTGCCGCGCGGCTATCGCGCCCTGATCGGCGTCACCCACTATTCCCCGGAGGAGGAGGAGCGGCTGATCCGCACCTACCTGCAGTTCCAGCCCGACGGCATCCTCCTGACCGGCACCGACCACACCGACGTCACCCGCACCTATCTGTCGGCGCTGAGCAGCCCGACCGTCCACATGATGGAACTGCTGGACGAGCCGGGAAGCCTCAGCGTCGGCTGCTCGCAAGAGGAAGGCGGGCGGCTGATGACCAACCATCTTCTGGAGCGCGGCTACCGCCGCATCGGCTTCGTCGCCGTGCAGCTCGACCCCCGCACGCTCTCCCGCCTGGACGGCTACCGCCACGCGCTGGAGGAGGCCGGGCTGTACGACGAGAAGCGGGTGTGGCGCCTGCCCGACCCGTCCTCCATCCATCTGGGCGCGGCGATGATCGACCGGCTGATGGCCGAGAACACCGACTGCGACGCCGTCTTCTTCTGCAACGACGATCTGGCGCAGGGTGCGCTGTTCCAATGCCAGCGCCGCGGCATCCGGGTGCCGGACCAGCTCGCCATCGCCGGCTTCAACGACCTGCCGGCATCGGCCTGGACCACCCCCACCCTGACCACCATCGCCACGCCCCGCTACGCCATCGGGCGCCACGCCGCCGCCATGCTGCTCGACCTGATGGACGGCAAGGAACCGCCGCGGCCGCGGGTCGATCTGGGGCTGACCTTCATCGCGCGGGAGAGCACCTGAGCAGGGACCGAGAGCCGGCCATGCCCAGGGCCTCCCGTCGCGACAGGCGCCTTACGCCGCGCGCACCGTCTCGATGAAGGTCCCGACCTCCCGGCGCAGCCGCTCCGCCTCGACGGCCAGTTTGTGCGAGGTGCCGTGGACGCGGCCGGCGGCGTCGCCGGTCTCGTGAACGGCGGAGCTGACGCCGGCGATATTGCTCGACACCTCTTCTGTGCCCTGGGCGGCCTGGGTGACGCTGCTGGCGATCTCCCGCGTGGCGGCGGCCTGCTCCTCGATGGCGGCGGCGATGGCGGTGGTGATCTCGCTCATTTGGCCGATGGTCCGGCCGATGCCGCCGATCGCCTTCTGGGCGCCGCCGGTGGTCTGCTGGATTTCCTGCACCTTGGCCTGGATCTCGTCTGTCGCCTTGGCGGTCTGGTTGGCCAGCTGCTTCACCTCGCTCGCCACGACGGCGAATCCCTTGCCGGCCTCGCCCGCCCGCGCCGCCTCGATGGTGGCGTTCAGCGCCAGCAGGTTGGTCTGGGCGGCGATGCCGCTGATCAGCTCCACCACCGCGCCGATCTGCTCGGCGGCGGTCACCAGTTCGCGCATGGTGCGGTCGGCGCCGTCGGCGTCGGCCACCGCCTGGGTGGCGATGCGGGTGGAGTTCTCCACCTGCTGGCCGATCTCGGCGATGGAGGCCGACAGCTCCTCCGTCGCGGTGGCGACCGTCTGCACGTTGGCCGACGCCTGTTCCGACGCGCTGGCGACCAGCAGCGAGCGCTCGCTCGCCTCATGCGCGGTGGCGGTCAGCGCGGTGGCGGCGTCGCGCATGCCGGTGGCGGCGTTGGCGACGGTGTCGACGATGCCCTTCACCGTGTTTTCGAAGGTGTCGGCCATGTGCATCATGGTCTCGCGGCGATGCTCGGCGGCCTTGCGCTCGCTTTCCTGCTGCGCCTTGCGCAGACGCTCCATCTCCAGCGCATTGGTCTTGAAGACTTCGAGCGAGCGGGCGAGCGCGCCGATCTCGTCCCGGCGCTCGCCGTCGGCGACGGCCACGCTCAGGTCGCCTCGGGCCAGACGCCCCATCGCCGCGGTGATGGCGCCGAGCGGCCGGGTGATGGCGCGCGAGATCGCCCAGGCCAGCAGCAGGCCGGCCAGCAGGGCCACCGCCGTCACCGCGGCGCCCTGGGTTTCGGCCGACTGGACCTTGGCGGCGGCGGTGCGTTCCAACTGCGCCAGGATGTCTGCGGACTGGGTCCGGATCACGCCGATCTTCTGGGCGATCTCCTTGCCGGCCTTGCCCAGCGTCTCGTTGTTCAGCGATTCCAATTCGCCGCTCAGCACGGCGATGCGCTCGATCCCCGTGCGGTAGGCGGGCAGCTTGGCGACGGCCCCGGCCAGCTTGGCCTTGACCGGGCCATCCTCCATCCCGCCGCGCAGCGCCTCGGCCTTCCCGGTCAGGTCGGCCAGATCCTTGCGGATGCGCTCCAGATCCTCCGCCTTGGTTTCCGCGACGAAGCGGGCGACCAGCACGCGGACCAGCAGGAACTGTTCGCTGACGTCGGCCGCACGCACGGTACGGTCCAGGTTGCCGCCGTCCTTCTCCGCCTTGACGGTATCGCTCAGGGTGCGGCGGATGTCGGCGCCCAGCGTGTTCACCACCGACGCGACGATCTGGTCGCGTTCCGTCCGCGCGGCGACGAGGCGGTCGAAGCCGCCGGTCAGCGTCTGGCGCAGCGTGGCGATCTCCTGCGCCACCTGAAGGTCGGACGCACGGGACATCCGCGTGGCGGCGAGGTCCAGTTTCTGGCGGAAAGTCTCCACGTCGCTGCGGAACCGGTCGGCCACCGCGGGGGAGCCGCTGGACACGAACTCCTCCGCGGCACCCAGCGCATCGGCCATGTTGGTGTCCGCCTCCGCCACCGTCATGGCGACGTGCGACTGCCCCGCATAGCGGCGGAGCGCATCGTCGCTCGACCGCAGGCCGGTCCAGGACACCGCCCCCAGCCCGACCAGAAGCGCCAGGGTGACGCCGAACCCGGTGTAGATCTTGGTCGCCGTAGACAGGTTGGCGAAGGTTCCGGCTTTGGCGGGCCGGCGCTGGCTGGTGGCGTTCATGATGGTGACCCCGGCTTCCACTGACAATGGAGCGGCCTTTGGCTCGACCGCATATTGGCGGGTCACGTTACAAGAACAATGCCAAACGACCATTAACGGCCGGGTGCTTTTCTACCCTACGAAAATGCCGTCGGTCGCCTGCGACTCCATCGGCGGTCCTTCGCAATTTGCCAATACTCCTGACCGTGCTTTGCAATCTGCCAGTTTCGCCAATCCGAAACTGCGAGTCACAAGCCGTTAGTTATAGAACTGTCCTCCATTCACCTCGATCACCTGGCCGGTGATGTAGCCGGCCAGCCGTCCGGAGGCGAGGAACAGGTAGGCGCCGACGCAATCCTGCGCCGTGCCCAGCCGCTTCAGCGGGATGCGCGCCGCGGTTTGCGCAAGTTTGTCCGGGGTCGAGTAGCGCTGGTGGAAATCGGTGTCGACGGTGCCGGGGGACACGGCGTTGACGCGGATGCCGTGCGGCGCCAGCTCGGTCGCCAGCGAGCGGGCGAGGCTGGCCTGGAAGGCCTTGGCCGCGCTGTAGAGCGACGACCCCGCACTGCCCCCGGTCCGGCCGGAGATGGAGCCGGTGTTGACGATGGCCCCCTTCGACACGATCAGCGCCGGCAGCGCCGTCCGGCTGGCGACGACGGCGGAGGCGGCGTTCAGGTCGAACTGCCGCTGCAGGAAATCGTCGTCGATGTCGCCCAGCGCCACCCGGCCCAGCATGGTGCCGGCATTGTTGATCAGCACATCCAGCCCGCCCAGCCGGTCCACCGCGCTTTCCACCACCCGGCGGACCTCCGCCTTGTCGGCGAAGTCGCCGGCCAGCGGGACCACTCCAGTCCCCATCCGCGCCGCCGCGGCCTCGACAGCCGCCGCGTCGCGGCCGTGGATGGCGACATGGGCGCCGAGCTGGGCGAACGCCGCCGCCGCCGCGGCGCCGATGCCGCGGCTGCTGCCGGTCACCAGAACCCGCTTGCCGCGGAACTCCTGCGCCAGCAGGTCGGCGGGCCAATCGGCAAATTCGGTCGCGGTCATGAACGCGTGCTCCCCTGATGGCAGGCCGCCCCGTCCCATGTTCGGAATCGAAAGGCGTCCTGATTGTTCGTGTTCCAATCCGATCATAGGGGGTGGCGCTTCCCTCCGTCAATCCAAGGGCTGGCAACAAGGCGCCGATTGTTGTTTCCAAGCGAATAGTGTTGTCGGAACTGCTGGATTTATCCGGCGGCGGCAGACGGTTAACTCTGTGTTCACGGCCGACGCTCCCCGGCGCCGACCGGACATCAACCTCCAGCCCCGCCCCGCGCCCGGTGACGAATCCCCCGTCGCCGGGCGCATCCCCCGGCAGGGCAGTCTTCGCATAAGGACATCGTCATGTTTACGCAGAAGTTCGCCACCGCCGCCGCTGCCGCCGCCCTGTCGCTGTCGGCCCTGACCTTTGCCGCCGGTTCGGCGAATGCCGCGCAGGATGCCGGCTTCGACAACCTGCTGGCCTCCACCACCGCCGCCGCCGTCCAGGCCGATGCCCTGACCGCCGAGCGCAGCGAGCGCGACGCCGCCCGCATTGCCCTGTCGGTCGCCCGCTCGCTCGCCGCCCAGGGCGACAGCAAGGGTGCCAGCGCCTATCTGAACTTCGCCCGCGCCAAGCTCGGCCTCGGCAGCACGGCTCAGGACAGCGTCGTCGGCCTGTCCGCCTCGGGCGACGCCACCATCCGCACCGATGCCGTCCGCGGCAATGCCATCGCCTCGCACAGCTCCTACCGGTAAGCCTTTACCGGTAACGCGTGCCCAAGCCTGCAGCACCCGGTCCCGATCCTGCCGCGGACGTCCGCCGACTGCCCCTCCGCCGACTGGCATGTGCGGCGACGCCGCGCGGCGACCGGGACAACCTCCCGCCCCTCCGCCGTTTCGCGAGAATCCTGTCGAAGACGGCCGCCCTTCGGGCTATGTAGGCGGGATGAACACCGACCCAGACATTACCGGCCAAGACCACGCCGGCCAAGATTTCGAGATTTTCCTGGTGGCCGCCCCCGGCCTGGAAGCCGTGCTGTGCGCGGAGGCCGTCGACCGCGGCTTCGCGAACCCCACCGCAGTGAAGGGCGGCGTGACGGTCACCGGCGGCTGGCCTGAGGTCTGGCGGGCAAATCTGGAACTGCGCGGCGCCACCCGCGTGCTGGCGCGCATCGCCTCCTTCCGTGCCTTCCATCTGGCGCAGTTGGACAAGCGGGCGCGCCGCGTTCCCTGGGCGCAAATCCTGCGCACCGACGTGCCGGTGCGGGTCGAGGCCTCCTGCAAGGGCTCGCGCATCTACCATGCGGGCGCCGCCGCCCAGCGCATCGAACGCGCCATCGCCGAGGAGCTGGGCGCCCCCATCGTCAAGGCCGCTCCCAAGCCCACAGGCAAGTCCACCGGCAAGAACGCCGCCAAATCCGCCGCCATGGACGCGCCGGAGGAGGACACCCGCGCCGTCCAGATCAAGGCGCGCATCGACGACGACCTCTGCACCATCAGCGTCGACAGCTCCGGCGAGTCGCTGCACAAGCGCGGCCACAAGGAAGCGGTCAACAAGGCGCCGATGCGCGAGACGCTGGCGGCCCTGTTCCTGCGCCAGTGCGGCTATGACGGGCGCGAGCCGGTCCCGGTGGTCGATCCGATGTGCGGCTCCGGCACCTTCGTGATCGAGGCGGCCGAGATCGCCGCCGGCCTGAAGCCCGGCCGCTCCCGCAGCTTCGCCTTCGAACAGCTCGCCAATTTCGATCCCGCCGTCTGGCAGAGCCTGCGCGACGACGGCACGGCCACCGCGCCCACGGTGCGCTTTTACGGCAGCGACCGCGATGCCGGCGCCGTCGCCATGAGCCGCGCCAACGCCGAACGTGCCGGCGTCTCCGCCTGGACCGAGTTCGCCCACCACGCCATCAGCGACCTGACCCCGCCGGAGGGTCCCCCCGGCCTCGTCATCGTCAACCCGCCCTACGGCGCCCGCATCGGCGAGGGCAAGTCCCTGATCCCGCTCTACCACGCCATGGGCCAGACGCTGAAGACGCGCTTCGCCGGCTGGCGGGTGGGGATCGTCACCAACGAAGCCGCTTTGGCGAAGGCGACGGAGCTGCCGTTCGAGGAAGGTGGGGTGTCGGTGTCGAACGGGGGGATCAGGGTGACGCTGTATCGGACGGGGGTGTTGGGGGAATAGATTTGCCCTAAACACTCTCAAGATAGCTCAAAATCAGCGCCTCAGGTTTCTAGCGAAAGAATTCTGGCGCCCAAAACTGAACGGTCAACATGGTGCAATCCGCCTTATTGACCGTTCAAGCGGCCAGCAGCAAATCACGCATCGCTTCCGGTTGGGAAATCGGAACAATCGTGGCGACTTCTCGAATACGCCCGATGTCTTCGTCACGGTAAAGCAGGCGCCGGTCATCGAGCGCCGCGACACGTTGCCCCTGCCAATCTCTCAGATCATAACAACGGGCAAACACATTCTCGGCACGCGCCTTGGCGACGCTCGCATGACTGCTTTCAGCAGGAAGTGTAAATATTGCGGTCTCCAAACCGGAAGATCGAACAAGAAAGTCAACAGGAACGACGACATCGCCTCTCCCAATTATCTTTGCATTTTGCTCGTAGTCCAAGGAAGTGTCTTCAATTATGCTTTCGACTTCCTCCAGGAAACTTCCTTGACTCGCAATTCTATGGGTGAAAATCAGGTCGGCCACGCGAATGCATGCCTGCCCCAACCGGATCACCCCTATTGCCAATTCCCGTGGTGTAACATTGCAGGAAAGCACTCCCTTTGAATGCTCGATGCCGTACGTTTCCAGAATATCCAACGTCAAACGTCTGCGCCGAGCTGATCGCAGGGGCCGAATATCCATCTGATCGAGCCAGAGGAATGTGTTGCCGAAGTCGGTCAACGTTATCGGCATTGTTTTCGACAGTAGGCTCGGCCGATCCGCGATGAAAACGTCTACCGACGAGCCATCTGGATAGCGAAATGCCGTCGAAATCCCGACATGCCCTTTTGGAAGAATGTCGATTTCCTCGACAAGCGGACAGGATTTGAAGCAGTCCTTTACCTCGGTCAACTCCATCATATTCCCGACCCTCCTCACAGTCCAGCCAAGTCGGGTGGCACGATCAACGAGCCATCATGAACTATGTGGGCCATCCGGCAAAAGGCGTCAAACACCTCTTTGAGAGATCGACCATCAAGGTCGCTTCGATCCACAACCTCACGCTTCAGGTTCTCGCGAGGACAATCCGGTTGATGCAGAGAGTGTTTATGGCTTCTGCCTGCCGGTTTGTGGGGCGGCTATCGACCTCCAACCTGCAAATTGGGCCGATGCCCGGAATTTTCACATTCAATGTCTTGGCCCCCGTTTCGGCGACCAGTTGCACGTTCAGGCGCGCTTCCACGCCATCGGCATTGATGATCGGAATGTCCCGCGCTTCCCAAGCAACAGAGTTATCGCTGCGTCGTTCCAGACGGATATCTCCAACGATCCGCTTTCCACGCATGTCCCGAAGACGCTCGAATTCGCTGCGATCCATGGGGATCCTGTTTCAGCAGACACGTTGAGAAGCGGAGCACACCGAAAGAGGTACATCGAAAATGATGTTTGAACGACCGCTTTATCGCGCTTCTACATGCAAAGATATTTGAGATGTAGCTGGGATCTACGAAAATGGCGTCCCCGACGGGAGTCGAACCCGTGTCGCCGCCGTGAAAGGGCGGTGTCCTAGGCCTCTAGACGACGGGGACGTTGTACCCTCAACTCGCGCTCAAAAAACGCATCCAGCGCGTGGATGGCGTCCCCTAGGGGATTCGAACCCCTGTTACCGCCGTGAGAGGGCGGTGTCCTAGGCCTCTAGACGAAGGGGACGTCTGGTCCCGATGTGTGGCTCGCGGCGGTGGAGGCTGCCACCGGCCGCTCGACCCAACCTTGGAAGGTTGGCGTCCCCAAGGGGAGTCGAACCCCTGTTACCGCCGTGAGAGGGCGGTGTCCTAGGCCTCTAGACGATGGGGACGTCATCGGCGTGGGCGGGTTTCTAACCAAGCCCGCCCCGCCGATCAAGCCTTTTCTTGCAGGCGGCGCAAAATACCCAGCAAACCGTCGACCGCCGCCGCCGGCGTGTCGAACGCCGTCACGAACCGCGCGGTGCCGTCGTCCCAGCGGTAGAAGCCGTAGCCGGCCGCCTCCAGCGCCTCGGCATGGGGTGCCGGCAGGCGGACGAACAGCTCGTTGGCCTCGACCGGGTGGGCCAGCTCGACGCCGGGAAGCGCCGTCAGCCCGGCGGCCAACCGGTCGGCCATGGCATTGGCATGGGCGGCCAGACGCAGCCACAGCCCGTCCTCCAGCCAGGCGTCGAGCTGCGCCGACAGGAAGCGCATCTTCGACACCAGATGGCCGCCGCGCTTGCGGCCGAAGCCGAAATCCTCGGCCATCGCCGGGTTGAAGAACACCACCGCCTCGGCGGCGAGGCAGCCGCCCTTGGTGCCGCCCAGCGTCAGCACGTCGACCCCGGCCCGCCACGTCACGTCGGCCGGGGCGCAGCCCAGCCGGGCGATGGCGTTGGCGAAGCGGGCGCCGTCCATATGCACGGCCATGCCGTTGGAATGGGCGGTCTCGACCAGCGCCTCGACCTCCGCCGGGCTATAGACGGTGCCGGCCTCAGTCGCCTGGGTGAGGCTGAGGGCGGCGGGCTGGACGCGGTGGACGACGCCGACGCCGGCCTTGGCGATGTGGCGCGACACCGCGTCGGGCGTCAGCTTGCCATGCTCGCCGGCCAGCGGGACCAGTTTGGCGCCGCCGGTGAAGAATTCCGGCGCGCCGCATTCGTCGATGGCGATGTGCGCCTCGTCATGGCACAGCACGGCGCCATAGGGCGGCACCAGCGCCGACAGCGCCAGCGAATTGGCCGCCGTGCCGGTGGCGACCGGGAAGACCGCGACCTCGGTCTCGAAGATCGCGCACAGCCGTTCGGTCACCCGCGCGGTCCAGGGATCGTTGCCGTAGGGGGAGGCGGTGCCGGACGATGCCGCCGCCAGTGCCGTCATCACCTGCGGGGCGGCACCGGCGACGTTGTCGCTGCGGAAGTCATACATGATCGGAAACCCTGTTCTTCAAGGAGCCGCCCTGCCGGAGACGGGGCCTGCGGTGATGGTGGCGGCGACGGCGCCGGTGCGCGGGTCCATCAGATAAAGGCGGTCCGGCCCCTGCGGCAGGCTCACCTTGAACAGGACGCGGTTGCCGACCACCACGAGCTCGCCGATGCGGGAACCGGCCGGGACGTCCAGCGTCACGTCGACGGCGGTCTCGGCCGGAGCGGGCGCCGGGGCGATGGCGGTCAGGGAGGCGCGGTTGGGGTCCGACATCCGCTTGTACAGCTCCACTCCCAGAAAGGTGAAGCCGGCGACGATCAGAACGCCCATGATGACGACGAGTGCCTTGAGGATCTGCACGGTTTGGGGTCCACTCCCGGACGATTGAAACAGGACGCGATACGCAAAGCCGATGGCCGCCAACATGCCGGACGACACCAACCCGGACGACCTGTCCGACGATTTCCTCGATCCGGACGACGACGCCGGTTCGCCTGCCCGTGCCCTCGCCTACACGGTTCCCGACGAGGCGGCGGGCCAGCGGCTGGACAAGGCGTTGGCGGCGGGCCTGCCGGACCTGTCGCGGTCGCGCGTGCAGGCCCTGCTCGAACAGGGCTGCGTGCGCGGCGACGGGCGGACGATAACGGACCCGTCCCTGAGGGTCAAACCCGGCCAGACCTTCGAGGTACAGGTGCCGGGGGCGGAGGCCGCCGAGCCGGTGGCGCAGGACATCCCGATCGACGTGGTGTTCGAGGATGCCGACGTGCTGGTGATCGACAAGCCGGCCGGCCTCGTCGTGCATCCCGCCGCCGGCAACCCGGACGGCACGCTGGTCAACGCCCTGCTCGCCCATTGCGGCGACAGCCTGTCCGGGATCGGCGGGGTGAAGCGGCCGGGCATCGTCCACCGGCTGGACAAGGACACCAGCGGCCTGATGGTGGTCGCCAAGAACGACCGCGCCCACCATGGCCTGTCGGAGCAATTCTCCGACCGTACGCTCAGCCGCACCTATCTGGCGCTGGTCTGGGGCGTGCCGAACCCGACGCAGGGCCGGATCGAGGGCAACATCGGCCGCAGCAGCGCCGACCGCAAGAAGATGGCGGTGGTGACCGGCGGCGGAAAACACGCCGCCACCAGGTACCGCGTGGTGAAGAGCTTCGGCATGGCGGCCTCGCTGGTCGAATGCGTGCTGGAGACCGGGCGCACCCACCAGATCCGCGTCCACCTGACCCACATCGGCCATCCGCTGGTCGGCGACCCGCTCTATGGCCGCGGGCGGTCGGGACGGCCGGGGGGCAAATTCGCCTCGCTGCTGCCGGAACCGGTTCGGGGCAGTCTTGTTGGGTTTCCGCGACAGGCGCTGCATGCCGCAGCCCTGACCTTCCGTCATCCGGTCAATGGCGAGATCGTGACCTTCCGCTCCCCAATCCCGGCGGATATTCATGAACTAATTGTCACCTTGGAGACGGTTTAAAACGATACACCGGGAAATCTTTCTTGGTTAGACTCCCGGTCAATGGCGAGGTTCCGCCGCCCGCTCATTGAGAGGGGCCTATGGAACCCGCGCTGAAGAACGGCAGTGTGCGCATGAATTCATGTCGGCGCGCACCGGCCGTCATAGAGGGGGTTTTAGAACCATGGCGACGGCGTCCAATCTTCCGGCGATCGGGTCCGAAAGCAATCTGTCCCGCTATCTCCAGGAAATCCGCAAATTCCCGATGCTGGAGCCGGAGCGGGAATACATGCTGGCCAAGCGGTGGCAGCAGCATGAGGATTCCGGCGCCGCCCACCAGCTCGTCACCAGCCATCTGCGTCTGGTCGCCAAGATCGCCATGGGATACCGCGGCTACGGCCTGCCTCTGTCGGAACTGATCTCCGAAGGCAATGTCGGCATGATGCAGGCGGTCAAGCGCTTCGACCCCGACCGCGGCTTCCGGCTGGCGACCTACGCCATGTGGTGGATTCGCGCGGCGATCCAGGAATACATCCTGCACAGCTGGTCTCTGGTGAAGATGGGCACCACCGCCGCCCAGAAGAAGCTGTTCTTCAACCTGCGCCGGCTGAAGGGCCAGATGCAGGCGATCGAGGAGGGCGACCTGTCGCCCGAACAGGTCCACGCCATCGCCACCAAGCTGGACGTGCCGGAGCAGGACGTCGTCAACATGAACCGGCGCCTTGCCAGCCCGGACCATTCGCTGAATGCGCCCCTGCGGGCGGAGAGCGAGGGCGAATGGCAGGATTTCCTGGTCGACGAGACCGCCAGCCAGGAAATCACGCTGGCCGACCGCGAGGAGCTGGGCAAGCGGCGCAAGCTGCTGGCGAACGCCATGACCGGCCTGAACGACCGCGAACGCGACATCCTGACCGAACGCCGCCTGCGCGAGACGCCGACGACGCTGGAGGATCTGTCGCAGAAATACGGCATCAGCCGCGAACGCGTCCGTCAGATCGAGGTCCGCGCCTTCGAAAAGCTGCAGAAGGCGATCAAGGCCGCCGCGGTGGAGCAGAAGATGGAGACGGAGGCGTAAGGCACCTCCCTCCCCTCACGCCTTGACGTAGACCCAGGCTTCCGCCCCCGATTTCAGCCGGACCATGACCCGTCTGTAATCCGAGACTTCGTAGGAATCGGCAGCCTCCAATTCCTCCGCGGTAACCTCGAACAGGGTGCCGGCGACTTCGTCGGCCGGGTCGCCGCTCTCGCTGACCACGGGGTGGAAGCGTTTGCCGCTGGTGCGGATCACCTCCGGATCGGTGATCTCCAGCATGTCGCGGCGGTATCCGGGCATGGCGTCCGCCCGCCCGGCCAACAGCCGGCCGAAGGACGCCATCTGCACATTCTCCTGCTGCAGCGTGCCGTAGGAGAACAGAAGGACCGTGTCCTCAACCATCGCCATTCCTCCGTGCCTCCGCCCCGACGCGCAGCAGGTTGCCGTCCGGGTCGATGTGGGCGAACTCGCGCAGGCCATAGGGCGTGTCGGTCACCGCGGTCAGGCGTCCGCCAACTCCGGCCGCCTGCCACGCCGCATGCAGCGCGTCGGCGTCGCTGACATAGAGATAGCAGGCGACGACCGAGCGCTCCGGATCGAGGTCCGGAATCCTGGTCAGATGCAGGCTCACCCCGCCCCGATCGAGGAACCCGTAGACGGGATCCTCGGCGGCCTCATCGTAAGCCGTCACCGTGAAGCCGAGGCTCCAGTAATGGGCCAGTGCGGCGCGCACGTCGCGGACCGGCAGGATCGGCGCCACCCGCTGGAACTGAACGGTCATTCCAGCCTCACACCAGGATCGTGCCTTCGAGATACAGCACCGCCTGCCCGCCGATCTTCACCCGGTCGCCGGCCAGCTCGCACAGCAGGTCACCGCCGCGGGCCGAGACCTGACGCGCCTTCAGCACGGTCTTGCCCAGCCGCTCCGCCCAATAAGGCGTCAGCATGCAGTGGGTGGAGCCGGTGACGGGATCCTCCGGGATGCCCTGGGCCGGGGCGAACAGGCGCGAGACGAAATCGACCCCGCCGTCCCCCGGTGCGGTGACGCAGACCGCGAACAGGTCCAGCTTCGACAGCAGCGCCATGTCCGGCGCCAGCGCCCGCACCGCCTCGGCCGACTCGTACACCACCAGATAGTCGCGCCCGCTCAGCACCGCCGCCGGCGCCGGACCGCCCAGCGCCGCCAGCAGGTTGGGATCGACCCGCTCCGCCGGCTTGGCGGGACGGTTGGGGAAGTCCAGCGTGTAGCGGTCGCCGTCACGGGTGACGGTCAGCGTGCCGGCCTGCCGCGTGGCGAAATCCATATGGGCACGGCCGGGCTCCAGGATCGTGGAGATGACGAAGGCGGTCGCAAGCGTGGCATGGCCGCACAGGTCGACCTCCACCGCCGGGGTGAACCAGCGCAGCTCGAACCCGTCGCCGCTGCGGATGAAGAAGGCGGTTTCCGCCAGATTGTTCTCCGCCGCGATGGCCTGGAGCTGCGCATCGGGCAGCCAGCTGTCCAGCGGAACGACCGCCGCCGGGTTGCCGGCGAAGACGCGGTCGGTGAAGGCATCGACCTGATAGATGGGCAGGCGCATGGTTTTCCCGCTCGTTGGCCCGGTCATGGAAGGGATCCCTTACGTCTTGGAGGATTGTCTCGGCGCAGAACGCCCCTTCAGCCCGCCTGGACGAGCGAGGCGAAGCGGGCGAGATCGACATTGCCGCCGGTTACGACGATGCCGACGCGCTTGCCGCGGACATCGAATTTGCCGGACAGCACAGCGGCGGCGGCGAGGCAGCCGGTCGGCTCCACCAGCATCTTCATCCGGCCGGCGAAGAAGCGCATGGCATCGACCAGTTCGCCGTCGGTGACCGTGACGATGTCGTCGACCAGCCGCTGCATCACCGGAAAGGTCAGCTGGCCGACCGCGCGGCTCTGGGCGCCGTCGGCGATGGTCTTGGGCGCGTCGATGCGGACGATGGCGCCGCTGCGCAGGCTCTGCTGGGCGTCGTTGCCGGCCTCCGGCTCGACGCCGACGACGCGGCAGCCGGGGTTGAGCGTCTTGGCGGCGATCACGCAGCCGGACAGCAGCCCGCCGCCGCCGGTCGGCACGACCAGCAGGTCGAGCGGACCGCCCGTCTCTCCCGCCGCCTCGATCAGCTCCTTGGCGACGGTGCCCTGGCCGGCCATCACATGGGGATGGTCGAAGGGCGGGATCAGGACGCCGCCCCGCTCCTCCAGCACGCGGGCGACGGCGGCGTCCGGCGGCTCGGCATAGCGGTCGTACAGAACCACGTCGGCGCCGTAGCCGCGCGTCGCCGCCAGCTTGGCCGCCGGGGCGTCCTGCGGCATGACGATGGTGGACTTCACCTTCAGCATCGACGCGGCCAGCGCCAGCGCCTGGGCATGGTTGCCCGACGAATAGGCGACGACGCCCAGCGCGCGCTGGACCGGGGTGAAGCGCGACACGGCGTTGTAGGCGCCACGGATCTTGAAGGCGCCGGTGCGCTGCAAATTCTCGCATTTGAACAGCAGTTCGCCGCCGGTCAGCGTGTCGGCGGTGCGGCTGGTCATCACCGGCGTGCGATGGGCGACGCCGGCGATGCGCTCCGCCGCCCCGGCCACGTCGGCGTAGGAGATGGCGAGGCCGGCAGTGTCGATGCTGCTGTCGGCCGCGCTTGTGGAGATCATGTCGGGCATGGCGGCGATGCTCCCCCGTCTCATTCCAGGTCGGTGAACAGGAAGGCCTGATCGTGCCGCTTCAGCCCGGCCTTCTCGTAGAAGCTGACGGCCTTGGGGGCGGACAGCAGCAGGCACATGGTGCCCGGCCCCATCGCGTCGCGGGTGCGACGCATCAGCTCCTTGCCGATGCCGCGCCCCTGCAGGGCGCGGTCGACGGCGAGGTCGGACAGGTAGCAGCAATAGACGAAGTCGGTGATCGAGCGCGCGACGCCGACCAGCCGGCCTTGGGCCCTTGCCGTGACGATCAGGCCGGCGTTGCGCAGCATCGCCTCCACCCGCGGGCGGTCGCCCACGGGCCGGCGCTCGGCCAGCCCGGAGCGTTCCAGAACGTCGATGAACGCATCGGCGCTCAACTCCGGTTCGACCGCGTAGTCGATCTGCATGGAGTCGCCCCGAATGGATTCATTGGCCATCGTCTCATCCCCGCCAGAACGGCTTCGACACCTCCTGCTCCACCTCGGACCGGCTGACGCCGATGTCCTTCAGCAGATGGTCGTCGAGCCCCATCAACGCATGGCGTTGTTTGCGCCGTTCCAGCGCGGAAAACAACAGGTCGAGCAACCGCCAGAGGGGGCGCGAGGCGACACGGGTGACGCGGTCGGCGGCCGGGACGGCGCCCGGGGCTGCCGTGTAAGTGCCGGAACTGCGGGTCACGTCGGTGTGGCGCATGGGAGCCTCCATAAGCTGGCGCACATTGCTCGAACAATCGAGACAATCAGGATTATGGAGACGTAATCCGCGGGGTCAAATGGAACATTGTCACCATTACATTTCCGATATCGGATGTATCTTTTCGGCCACAGGAGGAAAGCCGTACCGCGCCGGACCGAATAAACCCCTTAGGTACGAAGGTTTTCTCCGGTCCGGCCGGGGTTGGTTCGCGCATGCGGATGGTCCGCATGACAAGCCACGGCCGGTCGGCGGGATTGTCATGGTGTCATTGTCCCGGCCATCGCGCTTCCCAACAGGCGCTCACCGATGCCGCACCATCCCGATGGCGATGGCGAGCGCCACGGCGATCAGCCCGCCCGCGACGGCGAAGGTCGTCCGGGTGCCGGCTGCGACGGCGTCCGGCGCCGCGGCGGCCACCTCCGCCCCCGTCCCCAGCGTGAACACCGCCCCCATCGCCGAGGCGCCGGTGATGAGCCCCAGATTGCGCGAGAGATTGAGCAGTCCCGACACCACGCCGCGCCGGTCCTTCTCCACCTCCGCCATCACCGCCGTGTTGTTGGCGGTCTGGAACAGCGCATAGCCGGCGGTGACGACGGCGATCGGTACACTATACCCAGCGACTCCGAGCGTCGCCGGCAGCAGCGCCAGCAGGACGCAGCCGCCCGCCACCGCAACCAGTCCCAGGATCGTCATCCTCTCCACGCCGAAGCGGTCGACCAGCCGGCCGGCCGGCACGCCGGTCAGCGCCGCCACCAGCGGTCCCGCCGACATCGCGATCCCCACCGCCGCCGCCGCCAGCCCCAGGGCGCGGGCGAGGTGGAACGGCCCCACCACCAGCGTCGCCATCAGCACCGTCGCCACCAGCATGCTGGTCAGCAGTCGGGCGCACAGCGCCCGGTCGCGCAGCATGCCGATCCGCAGCAGCGGCGATGCCGTCCGCATCTCCACCGCCCTCTCCACCGCCAGGAACAGCGCCGCCCCGCCAGCCGCCGCCAGCAGAAGCGCGGAGTCGATCCAGCCGAAGCCGCCGGTCATCGCCAGCGCATAGGCCGCCAGCGTCAGCGCGAGGATCAGCGTGCCGGCGATGTCGAACCTCCCCTGCCCGCTTCCCGTCTCCACCCGGTCGGCCGGCAGGTGCCGCCGCACCAGCAGGAAGGCCGCCACACCCGGCGGCACGGTGGCGAAGAAGATCGCCGGCCAGCCGAACGCCGCGATCAGCACACCGCCCAGCGACGGGCCGAGCGCGGTCCCCAGCGCCGACATCGTTCCCATCAGCCCCATGGCCCTGCCGATCCGCGCCTTGGGCACCGTGTCGCCGACGAAGGCGGTGGCGAGCGCCATCATCGCCGCCGCCCCCAGCCCCTGCACCGCCCTTGCGGCGACCAGCATCCACAAGCCGGACGCCGTACCGGCGACGGCGGACGCCGCCGTGAACAGGACGATCCCGGCCAGCAGCAGGCGCCGGCGCCCGACCCTGTCTCCCAGCCGCCCGACGCCGACGATCAGCGTGGTGATCGCCAGCAGATAGGCCAGCACCACCCACTGCACCTCGCGGAACGACACCTCGAACGCCAACGCCAGCGCCGGCAGCCCGACATTGGCGATGCTGGTGCCGAGCGAGGACAGCAGCATCGCCAGCGCCAGCCCGGCCAACCCCCGGCGGATCGTCCCGCCTGCCGCCTCCGCGCCCTCATTTCCCTGTGCAACCGCTTGTCTCATGACGCCCTCCTTCTTCCAAGCCAGGAGCCAAGGCTAGGACGCGGGGTGACATGGCGGAACGTGCAGCATCCGCACTGTATTCGTGCATCCGACGCCATGTCCCGGCAGCCGCAATCGGGACAAGTCGTGATACGATCCGGCGCATGACCGCACCCGACCTCAACATGCTCATCACCCTGGACGCCCTGCTGGCGGAGGGCAGCGTCGCCGGTGCCGCGCGGCGGCTGCGCCTCAGCCCGTCGGCGATGAGCCGGGCGCTGGCGCGGCTGCGCGCGGCGACAGGGGATCCGCTGCTGGTCAGGGCCGGGCGTGGCCTCGTCCCCACGCCGCGCGCGCTCGACCTGCGCGACCGCGTGCGCCACTTGGTACAGGAGGCGGAGGCGGCGCTGCGGCCGGCGGAGAACCTCGACCTGGGGCAGCTCTCCCGGACCTTTACCCTGCGGACCAGCGACGGCTTCGTGGAAAGCTACGGCGCCGCCCTGCTCGCCCGCGTCGCGCGCGAGGCTCCCGGCGTCCGCATCCGTTTCCTTTCGAAGCCGGACAAGGACAGCGGCCCCTTGCGCGACGGCTCGGTCGATCTGGAAACCGGGGTCGTCGTCAAGGACAGCGGACCGGAGCTGCGGGTCCAGGCGCTGTTCCACGACCGCTTCATCGGCGTCGTCCGCCCCGGCCACCCGCTGTGCGACGGCGAGATCACCGCCGCCCGCTTTGCCGCCGGCCGCCATGTCCTGGTGTCGCGGCGCGGCGACGACCGCGGGCTGGTGGACGAGGCGCTGGACCGGCTGGGGCTGCAGCGCAGCGTGGTCGCGACGGTCGGCGGCTTCGCCGCGGCGCTGGCGCTGGTGCGCGGCACCGACCTGACCGTCAGCGTCCCCGAACGGCACACCGTCGGCCTGCGCGGCGACCTCCACAGCTTCGCCCTGCCCTTCCCCGCCCCCGAGGTCACCGTCTCCCTGCTGTGGCACCCGCGGCTGGACGCCGACGCCGCCCATCGCTGGCTGCGCGGCTGCGTCAGGGAGGTTTGCACGTCATCGGCAGGGTTTCCCGGAGCGGTATGACCGGGAGCGGTATGACCGGGAGCGATATGACCGGCCGCGCCATTGCGCACCGTCCCACCGGCGCTCTATGCTGATATATCACTTGAACTCACCTCGGGAGAACGCCATGCAGCCGCCCTACCTTGCCGCCGACCAGCGATACGAGGGCATGAGCTATCGCCGCACCGGGCGCAGCGGGCTCGACCTGCCGGCCATTTCGCTGGGGCTGTGGCAGAATTTCGGCGGCACCGACGTGTTCGCCACCGGGCGCGCGGTGCTGCGCCGGGCCTTCGACCGCGGCGTCACCCATTTCGACCTCGCCAACAATTACGGCCCGCCGCCGGGCTCGGCGGAGGAGAATTTCGGCCGCATCCTCGCCACCGATTTCCACCCCTACCGCGACCAGATGGTGATCTCGACCAAGGCCGGTTACGAGATGTGGCCCGGCCCCTACGGCAACTGGGGCTCCCGCAAATATCTGGTCTCCAGCCTGGACCAGAGCCTGAAGCGGATGGGTCTCGATTACGTCGACATCTTCTATTCGCACCGCGTCGATCCGCGCACCCCGCTGGAGGAGACGATGGGCGCGCTCGACCACATCGTCCGCCAGGGCAAGGCGCTGTATGTCGGCATCTCCTCCTACTCGCCGGAGATGACGCGGCGGGCGGCCGGAATCCTGAAGGATCTCGGCACCCCCTGCCTGATCCACCAGCCCTCCTACTCCATGCTGAACCGCTGGATCGAGGGCGGGTTGCTAGAGGCGCTGGACGATCTCGGCATGGGCTGCATCGCCTTCTCGCCGATGGCCCAAGGCATGCTGACCAACAAGTATCTGGGCAACCAGCCGACAGACGCCCGCGCCGCCAAGGGCGGCACCCTGCGGGCGCATTTCCTGTCGCCGGAGAATCTGGAGCGCATCCGTGCGCTGGACGCCATCGCCCAGCGTCGCGGCCAGACGCTGGCGCAGATGGCCGTCGCCTGGGTCCTGCGCGACCCGCGCGTGACCTCCGCCCTGATCGGCGCCCGCAACGTGGAGCAGCTCGACAACTCGCTGGACGCGCTGAAGAACCTGTCCTTCTCGCCGGAGGAACTGGCGGAGATCGACACCCACGCCGTCGCCGACGCCGGCATCAATTTGTGGAGCGCATCCTCTTCGGCCGAGGCGGGCTGATCCCTGAAAAGGAAAACGGCCTGCGGTATTCCCGCAGGCCGTCCCATTACCGCATTCCGCTCACTCGGCAGCGTCGGTGGCGCGATAGCGCTCCAGCCAGTGGGCGTAGGGCGCCGGCAGCACCCAGGACGGACGGTCCTCGCCCAGCTCCTTGGCGGCGCGGTAGGGATAATGCGGGTTGGCCAGATGGGCGCGGCCGACCATCACCAGATCCAGCTGCCCGTCGGCGACGGTGCGGTTGGCGATCTTCGGCGCGTCGATGCCCCAGGCCGCCGCCACCGGCAGCTCCGCCTCGCGCCGCACCCGTTCGGCGACCGGCGCCAGGAAGGCCGGTCCCCACGGAATGCGGGCGTCGGGGGTGGAAAAGCCGACGCTGACGCTGAGCATGTCGAGGCCGCCGGCGCGGAAGTTGCGGGCGAGTTCGATCGACTCGGCCAGTGTCTCCTCGTCGCGCCCGTCATACTCGATCACGCCGAAGCGCGCGGTCAGCGGCAGGTTCTCCGGCCACACCTCGCGCACCGCCGCCAGCGTCTCCAGCAGGAAGCGGCTGCGCCCGGCAAGGTCGCCGCCATACCGGTCGGTGCGTTTGTTGGCGTGGAGGGAGAAGAAGCTCTGGCCGAGATAGCCGTGGGCGAAATGCAGCTCCAGCCACTTGAAGCCGACATCGCGGGCGCGCACGGCGGCGGCCACGAAGTCGGCGCGGACGCGGGCGATGTCGTCCGGCGTCATCGCCTTCGGGACCTTCGGCAGGTTGGCACCGAACGCGACGGCCGACGGAGAGATCGTCTCCCAACCGCGCGGATCGCCGTCGGCGATGTGGTCGTCACCCTCCCACGGGCGGTTGGCGCTGGCCTTGCGGCCGGCATGGCCGATCTGGATGCCGGGAACGGCGCCGGCCGCGGCGATGGAGGCGGCGATGCGCGCCATCCCCTCGGCCTGGGCGTCGTTCCACAGGCCGGTGCAGCCCGGCGTGATGCGGCCTTCCGGCGACACCGCCGTCGCCTCGACGATCACCAGACCGGCGCCGCCGCGGGCAAGGCCGGGATAATGGACGAGATGCCAGTCGTTGATGACGCCGTCGACGGCGCTGTACTGGCACATCGGCGGAACCGCGATGCGGTTGCGCAGGGTGACGTCCTTCAGCGTGAAGGGCGTGAACAGGGCGGACATGCGAATTCCCGTCTCGATCTTGTCGATGGCGGCAGGGGTAAGCTGTTCGCGACCCCTGCCGCGGATCGGGGAGATTTAGGTCCGCCCAGGCTTCAGCCAACCCGCCCGGCGGCCAAACGCCCCACGATTGCCGCATGGCTGCGGATACCGTTGCGCAGGCATTGCAGCTCGAACTTCTCGTTCGGCGAATGGATGCGGTCGTCGTCCAGGCCGAAGCCGACCAGGATGGTGTCCAGCCCCAGATACTCGCGGAACCAGCCGACGATGGGGATCGACCCGCCGCCGCCGATCAGCACGCCGTCGCGCCCCGTCGCCTCCTTCAGCCCGCCGCGCACCGCCTGCATCCACGGGGTGTCCGTCGGCACCTCGATGCCGGGGGAGGAGCTGAAGCGGCGGAAGCCGACCGTGCAGTCGGCCGGCAGCCGTTCCTCGAAGAAGCGCCGGACCGATGCCTTGATCGCCGCCGGATCCTGGCCGGGCACCAGACGGCAGCTGAGCTTGCAGGACGCCTTGGCCGGGATGACCGTCTTCGATCCCTCGCCGGTGTAGCCGCCCCAGATGCCGTTGATGTCGCAGGTCGGCCGGGTCCAGATGCGTTCCAGCAGGGTCCGCCCCGCCTCGCCATGGCTGCGGGTCAGGCCGAGTGCGCCGAGGAACTGCGCCTCGTCCAGCGGCAGGCCGCGGATCTGGGCCAGCAGGTCGTCCGGCAGCTCGCGCACGCCGTCATAGAAGCCGTCGAAGCGCACCCGCCCGTCGGCGTCGTGGATCTGGCCCAGGATGCCGCTCAGCACGTTCAGCGGGTTGGGCACCGCGCCGCCGAACAGGCCGGAATGCAGGTCGTGGCTGGGGCCCGTGACGGTGGCCTCCAGATAGAGCAGGCCGCGCAGCCGCGTGGTGATCGCCGGGGTGTCGACGTCCCAGGCGTTGGTGTCGGTGACGAGGCAGAAGTCGGCCTGCAGCTCCGCCGCATGCTCCTTCAGGAAGCGCGGCAGCGACGGGCTGCCGGTCTCCTCCTCGCCCTCCAGCAGCACGGTGGCGCGGATGGGGATGGAGCCGTGGACGGCGTGCCAGGCCTCGAAGGCCTCCATGAAGGTCATGGTCTGGCCCTTGTCGTCGGCGGCACCGCGGGCGACGACACGGCGGCCCCGCTCGGCCTCGACGATCGCCGGTTCGAAGGGCGGGCTGGTCCACAGCTCGACCGGATCGGCGGGCTGGACGTCGTAATGGCCGTAATAGAGCACATGGGGCGTCTCCACCCCCGCCGGCCCCGGATGATGGGCGACCAGGATGGGATGGCCGGGCGTCTCGTTGATCGTGACCGCGAAGCCCATCGCCTCCAGCCTGTCGGCGCACCATCGGGCGGCACGGCGGACATCGCCGGCATAGGCGGGGTCGGTGCTGACCGAAGGAATGCGCAGAAGCTCGCAAAGCCGGCCGACCGACTCCTCGAAGGAGTCGTCCACCTTGCGCAGCACGGCATCGACAGGAAGCATGATGGGCCTCTTCTTGAACGTGGGGTCCGTCGGGACCCGGAATCACGACAATCCCTCTCCCGGGACGGGAGAGGGAACAACTCACCCCCCCACACCTGCCAGCAGCTTGCCCAGAATCGGCTGCCCGACGAAGGCACCCAGCGCGAAGCCGGCGATCAGCCCGATCGCCAGCCCCACGATGCCCGCCCCCATTCCGCCGCGGCCGGACTGCGCGCGCTCGGTCTGCCGGGCGCCGCTGCCCCCGCCCGACGGCTCGTCCGCCTCGTCGATGGAGGAGGCACGCCGCGCGCTGTAGGAGGTGTCGGTCGCCTCGTGCCACGCCTGGATGCGCTCCAGCGCCGGCTTCAGCTGGGCGTCGTCGGGCGTGCTGCCGCGACCGTGGACGATCTCCCAGGCCAGCGCCGCGAAACGGGCGGTGGTCCGCCCCTCCGGCGTGAAGATCGCCGCCGGCATGCGGCGGTAGGTGGCCTTCACCACGTCCACGTCATAGGGGAAGGCGGTGCGGAACATCAGGTCGGGGAATTCGGTGCGCAGCTGGGTCATCGACTCGCGCCCCACCTCGTCGTTGGTGATCGACATCATCAGGATGCCGGCCAGCGACAGGTTGGGGTTCAGCCCGTTCTGGATATGCTCCACCACCTGCAGGGTGCGGCGCAGCCCGTCCAGCGCATAGCGGCCGGGGAACACCGGCACCACCAGCCGGTCCGACGCCGCCAGCGCGCCGGCCGCCAGATGGCCGAGTGCCGGCGGACAGTCGATGACGACGTAATCCGGCGGATTGCGCGAGAAATGCAGCGCCTTGCGCAGGCCGCGCTGCGACCCGCCGCGGCTGTCCAGCGCATGCTCCAGCGAATAGAGCTTGCGCGCGCCGACGATCATCGACAGCCCGTCGAAGGCCGTCGGGGTGATGGCGTCCTCGACGAAGGTCTCCTGCCGCAGCAGGTCGTTGATGCCGACCTTCGCCTTGTCGCGCAGCAGGAAGTTGCTGGTGGCGCTGCTCTGCGGGTCGAAATCGATCAGGACGACGCTCTTGCCCAGTGCGGCCAGCGACAGGGCGAGATTGACCGAGGTGGTCGTTTTGCCGACGCCGCCCTTCTGGTTGTACACCGACAGAATGGTCGGCTGCCGTGCCTGCGGCGTGTCGAAGACGTCTTCGTGACTGGTCATGTTCGTTCCGCTTCGCCGTTCTGCGGCAATCCCCACCTCCCGAACCGGATGGCCCGGTCCGGAAGCGAGGGCGCACTATAAGCGCCGCAGCGCCGCAAGTCTTCCCGCACGTTCGGGTGTTCCCCAAGCGGCCCTGTGCGGCGCCGGGCCCTTCACGAAACCGTCACTTGTTCCGATTTCATATTTCTACTATCTTCGAATAATGGAAATGAAAGCAGCCACCAACGCCTTCGCCGCCCTCGCCCAGGAAACCCGCCTGACGGTATTCCGCCTGCTGATCGCGGTCGGGCCGAACGGGCTGACGGCCGGCGATCTCGCCCAGCAGGTGGGGGTCCCCGCCTCCACCCTGTCCCACCATCTGGCGACGCTGGAGCGCGCCGGCCTGCTCCGCTCCTGGCGGGTGCAGCGGCAGATCTTCTACGCGTCCGATTACGAGGGCACCCGCCGGCTGATCGCCTTCCTGATGGAGGATTGCTGCCAGGGCCGCCCGGAACTCTGCTCCACCGACCTGACCCAGGCGGTTTCTTGCGGTCCGGCCGGAAGCGACCACGACGCCTGAAACCCCGACCCCAACCGCCGCGACACAAGCGGCCTGGAAAGGCGACACAGCGATGACAGACCGCATCTACAATGTCCTGTTCCTGTGCACCCACAACAGCGCCCGCAGCGTCATGGCGGAATGCCTGCTGAACCGGGAGGGCAAGAGCCGCTTCCGCGCCTTCAGCGCCGGCAGCCAGCCGTCCGGCCGCATCAACCCCTATGTCCACGACCTGCTGGAACGGCTGGGCTTCCCGACGGCGGAGCTGCGCTCCAAGACCTGGGACGAGTTCGCGACGGCGGACGCCCCGCACATGGATTTCGTCTTCACCGTCTCCGACAACGCGGCGGGCGAGGTCTGCCCGGTCTGGCCGGGCCAGCCGATGACCGCCCATTGGGGCTTCCCCGACCCGTCGAGCGCCCAGGGCACCGACGCGGAGAAGGCCGCCTTCACCGCCACGGTGTTCGGACAGATCCAGCGCCGCATCCAGGCCTTCGTCAGCCTGCCCATCGCCTCGCTCGACCGTCTGGCGCTGAAGCGCAAGCTGGACGACATGGGGACGGCGTCCACCACCCCGGAGGCGGCGCGATGACCCCCGTCACCATCTACCACAACCCGGCCTGCGGCACCTCGCGCAACACGCTGGCGCTGATCCGCAACAGCGGCGTCGAGCCGACGGTGATCGAGTATCTGAAGACGCCGCCGTCCCGCGACGAACTGGCCGAGCTGATCCGCCGCATGGGCGTGCCGGTGCGCGCCGTGCTGCGCGAGAAGGGCACGCCCTATGCCGAGCTCGGACTCGGCGACCCGGCGCTCGGCGACGACCAGCTGCTCGACGCGATGATGGCCCACCCGATCCTGATCAACCGGCCGATCGTGGTGACGCCGCTCGGCGTGCGGCTGTGCCGCCCGTCCGAGGCGGTTCTCGACATCCTCCCCGATGCCCAGCGCGGCGCCTTCGCCAAGGAAGACGGCGAGCAGGTCGTCGATGCTGCCGGACAGCGCATCGGCAAAGCCTCCTGACGGACACCGATCAATGACCACCGACATCCACGCCGCCCCGGCGGCCCGCCCCGCCATGGGGCTTTTCGAACGGTACCTGAGCGTCTGGGTCGCCCTGTGCATCGTCGCCGGCATCGCGCTGGGCCATCTGGTGCCCGGCGTCTTCCAGGCCATCGCCGCGGCGGAGGTCGCCAAGGTCAACCTGCCGGTGGCGGTGCTGATCTGGCTGATGATCGTGCCGATGCTGCTGAAGATCGACCTTGGCGCGCTGGGGCGGGTCGGTGAGCATTGGCGCGGCGTCGGGGTGACACTGTTCATCAACTGGGCGGTCAAGCCCTTCTCGATGGCCCTGCTGGGCACGCTGTTCATCGGCAACCTGTTCGCCCCGCTGCTGCCGCAGGACCAGATTTCCTCCTACATCGCCGGGCTGATCCTGCTGGCCGCCGCCCCCTGCACCGCCATGGTCTTCGTCTGGTCGAACCTGTGCGAGGGCGAACCGCACTACACGTTGAGCCAGGTGGCGCTGAACGACATCATCATGGTCTTCGCCTTCGCGCCGCTGGTCGGGCTGCTGCTGGGCGTCGCGTCGATCACCGTGCCGTGGGACACGCTTCTGCTGTCGGTGCTGCTCTACATCGTCATCCCCGTGGTCGCCGCCCAGCTCTGGCGCCGCAGCCTGCTGGCGACCGGCGGGGAGGCCGCGTTGAAGCGCGTGCTCGACCTGATCCAGCCGGTGTCGCTGGTCGCGCTGCTGACCACGCTGGTGCTGCTGTTCGGCTTCCAGGGCGAACAGATCCTGGCCCAACCGCTGGTCATCCTGCTGCTGTCGGTGCCGATCCTGATCCAGGTCTATTTCAATGCCGGGCTGGCCTATTGGCTGTCGCGCCGGTTCGGGGTGGCGTGGTGCGTGGCGGCGCCGGCGGCGCTGATCGGCGCCTCCAACTTCTTCGAGCTGGCGGTCGCCGCCGCCATCAGCCTGTTCGGCCTCGGCTCGGGCGCCGCGCTCGCCACCGTGGTCGGCGTGCTGGTCGAGGTGCCGGTGATGCTGTCGGTGGTGAAGATCGTCAAGGCGACCAAGCCCTGGTACGAGGGACGCACCCATGCATGATGTCCAGCACGGCCAACACGACTCCTTCCCCAGCCTGGACGAGCCCTATCTCGATGCGCCCGACCTCGCGAAGCTGACGCCCGCCCAGGTTTCGACCCACCCGCCGCGCATCCTGCTGCTCTACGGCTCGCTGCGGGAACGCTCCTACAGCCGCTTCCTGGCGGAGGAGTCCGCCCGGCTGCTCCGCCGCATGGGGGCCGAGACGCGCATCTTCGATCCCACCGGCCTGCCTCTGCCCGACAGCGTGCCCGCCGACCACCCCAAGGTGGCGGAGCTGCGCACCCTGTCGCAATGGTCGGAAGGCCAGGTGTGGGTCAGCCCGGAACGCCACGGCACCCTCACCGGCATCCTGAAATGCCAGATCGACTGGCTTCCGCTGGAAAGCGGCGGCGTCCGGCCGACTCAGGGACGGACGCTGGCGGTGATGCAGGTCTCCGGCGGCTCGCAGTCCTTCAACGCGGTCAACGCCATGCGGGTGCTGGGCCGCTGGATGCGGATGGTGACGATCCCCAACCAGTCCTCCGTCGCCAAGGCCTATCAGGAGTTCGACGAGGCCGGGCGGATGAAGCCGTCGCCCTATTACGACCGCGTGGTGGACGTGATGGAGGAGTTGGTCAAGTTCACCCTGCTGGTGCGCGACCGCAGCGACTATCTGACCGACCGCTACAGCGAACGCCGCGAGGCCGGGCTGAAGGAGGCGAGCCAGGCGCAGGCCCTCGCCGCCGCGGCGATGAGCGGGCAGAAGTCCAGTGACGGAAAGGCGGACTGATCCCATGCCGCAGCGGTCCCGGCCCGCCGCCGGGACCCTTGCCGCATTCCTGCACAACCGTTGCGCAAAGTTTCGGGTCGATCCGCGAGGCCGCTCAGGTCCACATGGTGACAAACAATCCCATGGGAGGACAATAGGATGACCACCGAACTTCAGCACCTGATCGGCGGCAAGCTGGTTGCCGGAACGTCGGGGCGGTTCGCCGACGTCTACTCCCCGATGACCGGCGAGGTGCGCGCCCGCGTGCCGCTGGCGAGCGTGGAAGAGATGCGCGCCGCGGTGGAGAACGCCAAGGAGGCGCAGCGCGGCTGGGCCGCCACCAACCCGCAGCGCCGCGCCCGCGTGCTGATGCGCTTCCTCGATCTGGTCCAGCGCGACTATGACGAGCTGGCGCTGCTGCTGTCGCTGGAGCATGGCAAGACCATCGTCGACGCCAAGGGCGACATCCAGCGCGGCCTGGAGGTGGTGGAGTTCGCCTGCGGCATCCCGCATCTGCTGAAGGGTGAGTTCACCGACGGCGCCGGCCCCGGCATCGACATCTATTCGATGCGCCAGCCGCTGGGCGTCGTCGCCGGCATCACGCCGTTCAACTTCCCGGCCATGATCCCGATGTGGAAGTTCGCCCCGGCCATCGCCTGCGGCAACGCCTTCATCCTGAAGCCGTCGGAGCGCACGCCGGGCGTCCCGGTCAAGCTGGCCGAGCTGATGCTGGAGGCCGGCCTGCCGGCGGGCGTCCTGAACGTCGTCCATGGCGACAAGGTGGCGGTGGACGCCATCCTCGACGACCGCGACATCAAAGCGGTGGGCTTCGTCGGCTCCACCCCGATCGCCGAATACATCTACAACCGCGGCTGCGCCAACGGTAAGCGGGTGCAGTGCTTCGGCGGCGCCAAGAACCATGCGCTGGTGATGCCGGACGCCGACCTCGACCAGGCGACCGACGCGCTGATCGGCGCCGGCTACGGTGCGGCGGGCGAGCGCTGCATGGCGATCTCCGTCGTCGTGCCGGTCGGCAAGAAGACCGCCGACGCCCTGATGGAGCGGCTGATCCCGCGGGTGGAAAGCCTGAAGGTCGGCCCCTCGACCGACAGCAGCGCCGATTTCGGCCCGCTGGTGACGCGCGAACATCTGGAACGGGTGAAGTCCTACGTCGATCTCGGCGTGAAGGAAGGCGCCAAGCTGGCGGTCGATGGCCGCGAGTTCAGCATGCAGGGTTACGAGAACGGCTTCTACATGGGCGGCTGCCTGTTCGACGAGGTGAAGCCGGACATGCGCATCTACAAGGAGGAGATCTTCGGCCCGGTCCTCTCCGTCGTCCGCGCCGACAGCTATGAGGAAGCGCTGGCCCTGCCGAACGATCACGAGTACGGCAACGGCGTCGCCATCTTCACCCGCGACGGCGACGCCGCCCGCGACTTCGCGTCGCGCGTCGATGTCGGCATGGTCGGCATCAACGTTCCGATCCCGGTTCCGCTCGCCTACTACACCTTCGGCGGCTGGAAGCGTTCGGGCTTCGGCGACCTGAACCAGCACGGCCCCGACGCGGTGCGCTTCTACACCAAGACCAAGACCGTCACCTCCCGCTGGCCCTCGGGCGTCAAGGAAGGCGCCAGCTTCGTCATTCCGACCATGGATTGATGGGCGTAACATTCCCCCTCCCGCCTTCGGCGGGAGGGGGGTTGCACGAGGTGACGCATGTCCTTTGAACTGACCGAAGACCAGGTCGCCATCCGCGACATGGCGCTGTCCTTCGCCCGCGACGAGCTGGCGCCGAATGCCGTCGAGTGGGACCAGAAGAAGCATTTTCCCGTCGACACGCTGCGCGCCGCCGGCGAACTCGGCATGGGCGGCATCTATGTGTCGGAGGACCATGGCGGCTCGGCCTTGAGCCGCTTCGATGCCGTGGTGATCTTCGAGGCGCTGAGCCAGGGCTGCCCGACCATCGCCTCCTACATCTCCATCCACAACATGGTGGCGGGGATGGTGGACAATTTCGGCAATGACGAGCAGAAGGCCCATTGGCTGCCGAAGCTCTGCACCATGGAATGGCTGGCCAGCTATTGCCTGACCGAGGCCAATGCCGGTTCCGACGCCGCGGCGCTGCGCACCAGGGCGGTGCGCGACGGCGACAGCTACATCCTGAACGGCGCCAAGCAGTTCATTTCCGGTGCCGGCAGTTCCGACCTTTACCTCGTCATGGCCCGCACCGGCGAGGATGGCCCCGGCGGCATCAGCGCCTTCCTGGTGCCTGCGGACACCCCCGGCCTGTCCTTCGGCGCCAACGAGCACAAGATGGGCTGGAACGCCCAGCCGACCCGCGCCGTCATCCTGGAGGACGCCCGCGTCCCCGCCTCCGCCCTCTTGGGGCAGGAAGGGATGGGCTTCAAGTTCGCCATGAAGGGGCTGGACGGCGGCCGCATCAACATCGCCGCCTGCTCCATCGGCGGCGCCCAGGCGGCGCTGGACAAGGCGCTGACCTACATGAGCGAGCGCAAGGCGTTCGGCCAGACGCTCGACCGCTTCCAGGCGCTCCAGTTCCGCATCGCCGACATGGCGACGGAGCTTGAGGCCGCCCGCACCTTCGTCCACCGCGCCGCCTCGGCGCTGGACGCGAAGAGCAAGGACGCGACGCGCCTCTGCGCGATGGCGAAGCGCTTCGCCACCGACACCGGCTTCGAGGTGGCGAACAACGCGCTCCAGCTGTTCGGCGGCTACGGCTATCTGGCCGATTACGGCGTGGAGAAGATCGTCCGCGACCTGCGGGTCCACCAGATCCTGGAAGGCACCAACGAGATCATGCGCCTGATCGTCTCGCGCAGCGAGATCGGGCGGATGGCGTAAAGCGAACCATAAAAACCAAAGCAACGGGAGACGCGACGATGGCGGTGATCGGTTTCATCGGATTGGGCAACATGGGCGGCCCGATGGCCGCGAACCTCGTGAAGGCGGGGCATCAGGTGGTGGGCTACGACCTCTCCCCCGCCGCCATCGAGGCGGCCAAGGCGGCCGGCGTCACCATCGGCGAGTCCCCTGCGGCAATCGCCGCGGCGGCGGAGGTGGTCGTCACCATGCTGCCGGGCGGCCGCCACGTTCTGGGCGTCTATGGCGACATCGCGCCGGTCGCCCGCCCCGGCGCCCTGCTGATCGACTGCTCCACCATCGACGTGGACTCCGCCCGCAAGGCGCATGCGCAGGCGGCGGAGCATGGCGCCGCCTCGCTCGACGCGCCGGTGTCGGGCGGCGTCGGCGGCGCTGCCGCCGGCACGCTGACCTTCATGGCCGGCGGTGAAACGGAGGCCTTCGAGCGCGCCCGCCCGCTCCTGGAGGCCATGGGCAAGAAGATCGTCCATTGCGGCGGCGCCGGTGCCGGTCAGGCGGCGAAGATCTGCAACAA
>JBKHVJ010000042.1:0-9406 GCA_046570145.1 Alphaproteobacteria bacterium | reverse complement strand
TAGCCGGCGCGCAGGCCACTGACCTCAAGCATGGGACTCGCCCTCCGCCCGGATGCGCGCAGCCGCGCCATGGCCGAGATAGGCCTCGATCACCGCCGGGTCGTTGCAGACGACGCGTGGCGGCCCCTCGGCGATCATGCGGCCCTGGGCCAGCACATAGACGCGCTCGCACAGGTTCATCACCGCCTGCATGACGTGTTCGATCATCAGGATCGTCACCCCTTCGTCGCGGATGCCCCGGATCACCGGGATGATGTCGCGGATCTCCGACGGGTTCAGGCCGGCCAGCACCTCGTCCAGCAGCAGCAGCTTGGGTTCGGTGGCGAGCGCGCGGGCCAGTTCCAGCCGCTTGCGCCCGGCCACCGTCAGCCCGCCGGCCGGCCGGTCTAACTCGGCGCCCAGCCCGACCCGGCGCGCCACGTCGCGCGCCTTGGCGGTGGCGTCGGCCCGCTTGGCATGGCGCAGATAGGCGCCGACCGCTATGTTCTCGCACACCGTCAGCCCGGCGAAAGGCTGGACGATCTGGAAGGTGCGGCCGATGCCGCGCTCCGCCCTTCGGTGCGGCTCCTCGGACGTGATGTCGGTGCCTTCGAAGCGGATGCGTCCGTCGGTGGGGGCGACGAAGCCGGAGATCATCGAGAACAGCGTGGTCTTGCCGGCACCGTTCGGCCCGATCAGCCCGATGATGCCGCCGGGGTCCAGCGCCAGCGTCGCGCTGTCCACCGCCATCAGCCCGCCGAAACGCTTGGAAACGCCGTCAACGGCCAGCATGGGAAACCTCCTTGGTGCCGCGCGCCACCATCCCCCGGCCGCGGTCGCGCAGCCGTTCCAGCAGCCCCAGGATGCCGCCGCGGGCGAACGCCACGGCCAGCACCAGCACGCCGCCGAAGACGATCAGGTCGATGCCGGGAATGCGGCCGGCGAACTGCTTTGCGACCTCGCCCAGCCCGTGCAGGGTCAGCGCCCCCACAACAGGACCGAAGACGGTGCCGACGCCGCCGATGATCGGGGCCAGCAGAAGCTCCACCGAAATCCAGCTGCCATAGGCGATGTTGGCGTCGATGTAGAGGAAGTATTGGGCATAGAGGCAGCCGGACAGCGCCGTCACCCCGCCCGACAGGGCGATGGCACGCAGCTTCACCTTCAGGGAGTCGACGCCCAGCGCCTTGGCCGCATCCTCGTTCTCGCGCACCGCCACCAGCTGCGCCCCGAAGCGGGAGCGCTGGATCCAGCGCGTCAGCAGCAGCGTCGCGGCGACGAAGGCCAGCACCAGCCAGTAGAAGACGGCGCGGTCGTCGAACTGCAAATTGGCCGGGCGCACGTCCAGCTTGATCAGCAGGCCGGCGGCCCCGCCGGTGAAGGAGGCGGCGTTGGCGAGGATGCGGAACACCTCGGCGAAGGCCAGCGTCACCAGCGCGAAGTAGGAGCCGCGCAGGCCCGACCGGAAGCTGAGGAAACCGATGACCCAGCCGACCAGGGCGCCCGCCGCCGTCGCCAGCGCCAGCCCGGCCCAGGCGTTGACACCGTAGCGCAGTTGCAGGATCGCCGTCACATAGGCGCCGGTGCCGAAGAAGGCGGCATGGCCGAAGCTGAACTGGCCGCCGAAGCCGCCCAGGATGTTCCAGCCCTGCGCGCCCAGCGACACGATCAGCGTGAAGACCAGGAAATTCAGCACCGTGCTGGACGTCACCACCAGCGGCAGCAGGGCCGCCAGTATGGTCAGGACGGCGATCGGGATCAGGTCGCGCGCGGTCATGCCTTGGCTCCGAACAGTCCGGTCGGCCGCACCAGCAGCACGGCGATGAAGATCAGGAAGATGCCGATCTGGCCCAGGCTGTCGCCCAGGAACAGGCCGCACAGGCTCTCCACCACGCCGATGAACAGGCCGCCCAGCAGCGCGCCGGGGATGGATCCCATGCCGCCCAGCACCACCACGGTGAAGGCGACCAGCACGAAGGCGCCGCCGATGCGCGGGTTGACGTAGAAGGTCGGCATCAGCAGCCCCGCCGCGACGGCAAGACAGGCGCAGCCCAGCCCGAAGGTGACCGCATAGATGTGCGGCACGTCGATGCCGACCAGATTGGCGCCCAGCTTCTCCTTGGCGACGGCGCGGATCGCCTTGCCGGTGTCGGTGCGGTTCAGCACCAGCCACAAGAGCCCGGTCACCACCACCGCCACGCCCAGCCCGATCACCCGCGGGTAGGAGAGCAGCAGCGGCCCCAGCGCCACCACCTGGAAGGAATAGTCGGTGTCGAGCGTGCGGGTGTCCGACTGGAACAGCGCCAGCAGCACATTCTCCAGCACGATGGACAGGCCCAGCGTGACCAGCAGGATGTTGCCGTCGTCGCCGTGGCTGGCCGGCCCGACGACGAAGCGCTGCAGGCCGTAGCCGAGCGCGAACATCAGCGGCACCAGCGGCACGATGACCAGATAGGGGTCCATCCCCAGCCAGGTCCATGCCAGCCAGACCGCGAACATCGCGCAGGTCAGCAGCGCGCCATGGGCGAAGTTGATGATGTGGAGCACGCCGTAGATCAGCGTCAGGCCGAGCGCGATCAATGCATAGACCGCACCGGTCATCAGACCGTTCAGCGCCGCTTCCAGGATGATCTGAGGTGAATACATGGCAGCCCGCGCATGAGGGGAATGGTCCTCCCGCCCGCGGCACGGATCGCCGGGTTGCGGCGTCCTGCGGCGGGCGGGGGGAATGCGGAGGTGCGACGGCGGAAAAAGGAATCAGGCCGCCGGGAAGTTGGCCTTCGCCTCGGCGAACGCTTCGGGGAAGATCACCTTGATGTCGCTGCCCTGGATCTGGGTGTTGATCGGGGTGGCGCCTTCGTTCTGGCCGTTCACGAACTTCGTCGGGCCGTAGGGCATGATGTGGCCGGCGAAGCTGGAGGCGTTCAGCGCCTCGATGATCTTCTTGCGGTCGCTGGAGCCGGCGCGCTCGATGGCGTCGGCCAGCAGCAGCAGGTTCGAATAATTGAGCGGGACGTTGTAGGCGAAGGATTTGCCCTGGTCCTCCACCGCCTTGCGCAGGGCCAGCGCCTTCGGGTTCTTCGGATCGTGCCAGTGGTTGCAGTCGATGACGTTCTGGGCCGCCTGCGGGAATTCCTTGACGAAGCGGCCGTTCGACGCCGCGCCGCCCAGGATCGCATAGATGCCCTTCGGCTTGATGCGCTGCTGCTGCATGGTGCGGGCGAGCAGCACGAACTCGCCGTAGTAGTTCGACGGGATCACCAGATCCGGGTTCAACGAGCGGATGCGCAGCGCCACGTTGGACATGTCGCGCGCTGGGGTCGGGTGGGCGATGGTCTCCAGAATCTCGAAGCCGCGCTTGGGCAGTTCCGTCTGCAGCAGCTTGGCGAGGCCGGAGCCGAACAGCCCGTCCTCATGCACCAGCACGACGGTCCTGGCCGGCTTGCCCGCCCGCTCGTTGATGGCGGTCAAATTGTCGAGCGCCACCTGCGTGACCTTGCCGAAGCCGGGGCTGAAGCGGAAGGTGTTGGTCAGGCCGCGCGCCATGATCTGGTCCGACACGCCGACATCGACCAGATAGGGCAGGTCGTAGCGCGCCGCCGCCTGCGACGCGGCGAGGCAGATCGGGCTGGCGAAGCCGCCGACGATGGCCGACACGCCTTCGGCCTGCATCCGCTCCACCTCCTGGGTGCCGGCTTCGGGCGTGGAGCGGGCGTCGCCGAACACCATCTCGATCCTGGCGCCCCCCAGGGACTTGATGCCGCCGGCCGCGTTGATCTCGTTGATCGCGATTTCGGCGCCCAGCCGGCCGAGGTCGCCGTCATGGGCCAGCGCGCCGGTCACCGGCTGGAGGATGCCGATCTTCACCACCGGGGTCTGCGCCCGCAGGATCGACGGGGCGGCCACCGGAACGGCGGCGAAGGCCGCGGCTGCGGCACCGGCCTTCAGCACGGTGCGGCGGGAAATTCCGCAAAGGGCGGGGTCCTGAACCGAACGTCCCATAACGCTCAACTCCTCTGTTTGATGACCCGCGGCTTGCGGGTGGGCTTTTCGCCCGATTGGCCTTTGCTGGTCTTGTCGGCTTTGTTTTTCTCGCTGCTGCGCGGCCAGCCCAATGCCGGGCTCCAGCGCCGTTCGCCGTCGTTGCCGGTGCGTACGAGGTCCATGTGGAAGCTGTAGCGGTCGGGCCGGTACTGCGCGTGCAGATGCTCGACGCCGCGGCCCGACGGCTCGTAGACGATGCGGGTCAGCGTCAGCAGAGGCGATCCGATTTCCAGGTCCAGCGCCGCGGCGGCTTCCGGGCCGGCCAGCGTGGCGTTGATCGCCTGGGTCGC
The DNA here is from genome assembly GCA_046570145.1 of Alphaproteobacteria bacterium. GTDB lineage: Bacteria > Pseudomonadota > Alphaproteobacteria > Azospirillales > Azospirillaceae > Azospirillum. The sequence continues at coordinate 5,093 of JBKHVJ010000042.1, read as the reverse complement.
CCGGTCCGTTTCCACGCCCGACCGTTCGATCAGTTCCAGCAGCGGGCGCGCCGCCAGTTCCGCCTCCGAATAGGTCAGGCCGATCCATTCCGGCACATGGGTGGTCAGGTAGGAGAAGGGCTCCCCATCGATCAGGCGCACGCGCACCGACCGCTGGACCCGCTCCCCCGGCTGCAGCCCCAGGCTGGCGGCGATGGCTTCGGACGGCACGACATAGCCGAAGGACAGCAGCCTCACGTCGGTGCTGCGCCCCATGTCGATCAGGTGCGACAGCACATTGGACAGGTCGGCGACGATGGGGCGGACGGTGCGCGTGTCGTGCACGAAGGTGCCGGAGCCGGGCTTGCGCTGTACCAGCCCTTCCTTTTCCAACAGGTCGAGTGCGCGGCGCACGGTGACCCGCGACACGGCATGTTCGGCCGCCAGCGCCGGCTCTCCCGGCAGGCGCCCGCCCGGCGGCAGTTCGCCGGCGACGATGCGGTCGCGTAGCAGCAGATAGATCCTGCGCGCCTTCAGAGGTTCGACCGCCGACTTCACAGTGCTCCGCCTCCCCTGTCGCTGGAAAAGTCGCTGGAAACCGGTTCCTGTCTCTTCATAAGACAGGAACCTGTATGATCTATAATACAGGTTCGGTCAACAGCGATGTTCGGGGCCTGAACGGTTCGTCGGGCGGGCGGCAGGGGGCGATCTGGTTGCCCGGTGTCAAACCGGAGCCAAGCGGCCTGCGATCGGTGCCGGGCCGATCCAAAGCCGGTTAGAGGATCGAAGAATCCCCGTAGGGCGATGCATCGTCAGGGCAAGTGAACGCCATAGCAATGGAATTTCAGATTGGCGCAATTTTATTTGCATCAATCCAGATTTTCTTTCGATTCCTCTGCAACGAATTAAGTTTTGTTGCTGGAGTGCGATAACACAAAAAGGCTCTCGGGAGATCAGGGTTTCCCTTAGCTTCCGCCGCCTTATCACAATGCTATGTTTTGAATGTTGAATTGGACAGTTTCGGTCGCTGGGCCGTGCATGGGCGCTATCAGGGGGAGACAGGCGAATGTCATGGGTAACCGATACCACCATCCGGGCGAAGTCGCTGGTCAGCTTCGCCCTGGTCATGCTGTTCACTCTCGGTCTGGGCGTCTTCGCCATCGAACGGCTGTCCAGCGTCAACGACGAAGCGGCGGAAGTTCGGGACAACTGGTTGCCCAGCGTAAAAGCCATCGGGGAACTGCGTGCAGCTTTCGATTTCTACCGAATCCTCGAAGGTGCGCATGTCGTGTCCACGAAACCAGAGGAGATGAAGACCGAAGAAGACACCATGCGAGTGGTGTTGAACGACATGGAGAAGGCAAAACAGACCTATACGGCGCTCCTGACGCCGGGATGGGAGACGGAGAACTATCGAAAATTCCTCGCTCACTGGGAAACCTACCTGTCCATCAGTCAGCAAAAGCTGTTGATGCTGTCCCGTGCGAACGAATCCACTCAGGCAGGCGCGCTCTATCGCGGCGACTCCCGCACGGCGTACCGGGCGGCCAAGAAGGTGCTGGATGAGCTGACGGAGTTCAACACCAGGAACGGAGCCGAGGCGGCCAACATCGGCCACCAGATTTATCTGAGCAGCAGAATCCTGATCGTCGTGGCGCTCGGCATCGTCATGGCGGTCTGCGCTGGCGCTGCCTGGATGATGATCGCCACGGTGTCGCGGCCGATCCAGGCGATCACCGGCACGATGAGCCGGCTTGCCGACCACGACCTGTCGGCCGAGGTGACCGGTGCCGGGCGGGGCGATGAACTCGGCGCCATGGCCCGGGCGGTCCAGGTGTTCAAGGACGGGCTGGCGCAGGCCGACCGGCTGGCGGCCGAACAGGCGGCGGAGCAGGCCGCCAAGCAGCGCCGGGCAGAGCGGATCGAGCGGTTGATCTCCGACTTCGATCGGGTTTCCGCAGCCGCCTTGCGCACTGTGTCGTCTGCCGCATCGGAACTGGACGCGACGGCGCAGAGCATGGTGGCGATGGCGCAGCAGACGAATTCCCAGGCCGGCACCGTGGCGGCGGCGGCCGAGCAGATGAGCGCGAACGTGCAGACCGTCGCCACCGCGACGGAGGAGATGAGCAGTTCGATCCGCGAGATCAGCCAGCAGGTCACCAACTCCACCCGCATTGCCGGGCAGGCGGTGGAGGAGGCGTCGCGGACGAACGACACGGTGCGCGGTCTGGCCGATGCCGCCCAACGCATCGGCGAGGTGGTGAGCCTGATCACCAACATCGCCAGCCAGACCAACCTGCTGGCGCTGAACGCCACCATCGAGGCGGCGCGCGCCGGCGAAGCGGGCAAGGGCTTCGCCGTCGTCGCCGGGGAAGTGAAGTCGCTGGCCGCCCAGACCGCCAAGGCGACCGACGAGATCGCCAGCCAGATCGCCGGGATCCAGTCGGCGACGTCCGGCGCCGTCTCCGCCATCGGCGCGATCAGCGGAACCATCACCAGCATCAACGACATCTCCACCGCCATCGCGGCGGCGATCGAAGAGCAGGGTGCGGCGACCAACGAAATCTCCCGCAACGTGCAGCAGGCCGCTGTCGGGACGCAGGAGGTCTCCGTCAACATCACCCAGGTGACGCAGACCGCGGGCGAGACCGGCAGCGCCGCCGGTCAGGTCCAGTCGGCCGCCGGCGAACTGGCCCGTCAGTCCGAAACCCTGCGCCGCGAAGTGGAACAGTTCCTGGCGTCGATCAAGGCGGCGTAAGCCGGAATCCGGGGGCGGCCGGTCGGCGACCGGCGCTCCCGATCCATCCCGGGCTTGTTCGGATCAGCTGTGCAGGCCCGGCGCTTCCTGGCCGGTGCTCGCCACATATTCGGTGTAGCCGCCGCCATACTGGTGAATCCCGTCGGGCGTCAGTTCCAGCACGCGGTTGGACAGCGCGGCCAGGAAATGCCGGTCGTGCGAGACGAACAGCATGGTGCCTTCATACGCCCCCAGAGCCGCGATCAGCATCTGCTTGGTGTCGAGGTCCAGGTGGTTGGTCGGCTCGTCGAGCACCAGGAAGTTCGGCGGGTTGAACAGCATGATCGCCATCACCAGCCGCGCCTTCTCTCCGCCGGACAGCACGCGGCACTTCTTCTCCACGTCGTCGCCGGAAAAGCCGAAACAGCCGGCCAGCGCCCGCAGCGAGCCCTGGCTGGCCTGCGGGAAATGCGCCTCCAGCGATTCGAAGATGGTCTGGTCGCCTTCCAGCAACTCCATGGCGTGCTGGGAGAAATAACCCATCCTGACGCTGCCGCCGACGGTCACGGTGCCGGCATCGGGCTCGGTCGCCCCGGCGATCAGCTTCAGCAGGGTCGACTTGCCGGCGCCGTTGACGCCCATGACGCACCAGCGCTCCTTGCGGCGGATTGTCAGGTCCAGACCTTGGTAGATGGGGCGGCTGCCATAGCCCTTGTGCACGTTCTTCAGCACCGCGACGTCGTCGCCGGAGCGCGGGGCCGGCGGGAAGTCGAAGGTCACGACCTGCCGGCGCTTGGGCGGCTCGAAGCGTTCGATCTTGTCCAGCTTCTTCACCCGGCTCTGCACTTGGCTGGCGTGCGAGGCGCGGGCCTTGAAGCGCTCGATGAACTTCAGTTCCTTCGCCAGCATGGCCTGCTGCCGTTCGAACTGCGCCTCCTGCTGCTTCTCCTTCAGCGCCCGCTGCTTCTCGTAGAATGTGTAGTCGCCGGAATAGCTGGTCAGCGTTCCGCCGTCGATCTCGATGATCTTGTTGACGATCCGGTTCATGAACTCGCGGTCGTGCGAGGTCATCAGCAGGGCGCCCTCATAGCCCTTCAGGAAGCCCTCCAGCCAGATCAGGCTTTCGATGTCCAGGTGGTTGCTCGGCTCGTCCAGCAGCATGGCGTCGGGCCGCATCAGCAGGATGCGGGCGAGCGCCACGCGCATCTTCCAGCCGCCCGACAGGCCGCCGACATCGCCGTCCATCATCTCCTGGCTGAAGCTGAGGCCGGCAAGCACCTCGCGCGCCTTGCCCTCCAGCTCGTAACCGCCAAGCTCGTCGAAGCGCGCCTGCACCTCGCCGTAGCGCTCGATGATGGCGTCCATCTCGTCGGCACGGGCAGGATCGGCCATGGCCGCTTCCAGCTCGGCCAGCTCGGTCGCGACGACGCTGACAGGTCCGGCGCCGTCCATGACCTCGGCCACCGCGCTGCGGCCGGACATCTCGCCGACATCCTGGTTGAAATAGCCGATGCTGACCTGCTTCTCGATGGCGACCTGACCGGCGTCCGGCTGCTCCTCGCCGGTGATCATGCGGAACAGGGTCGTCTTGCCCGCACCGTTGGGGCCGACGAGACCGATCTTCTCACCCCGGTTCAGTGCCGCAGAGGCCTCCAGGAAAAGAATGCGGTGACCATTCTGCTTGCTGACATTGTCGAAACGAATCATATCCGGCTGACATCCCGTGGCGTGGTTGGCCCCTTATGCCACAGGAATTGCGCTGCAACAGAGTCCTGATCGATGCAGGGACGGTCAGTGGTCGCCCAGCGACCGTTCGACCTCCGACACGAGGCGGTCGGCCAGCCGGATCGAGCGGTGCAGGTCGTCGGCGCTCATGCCCAGGCCGGGATCCTCGATAACCGGGAAGCTCTCCGCCCGGTCGACGCCCATGCCGCGAGCGCAAACGAGCACCTCGTAGCTGCGGTTGTCTTCGTTGAACAGGCATTCGGTCTGGAAGCCGCGGGCATCGGTTTCGGCCCACATGATCGCTTTGCTCATGGTCTTGGTCCTTGGATGGGATGGGGTGGAGCAGGGCGGGGGAGCCGCTTCGGCGGGCTCCCCCATCCCGGTGTCATTTGGCGAGCGCCGCTTCCTTGCGGGCGCCGCTGTCCTTGCGCGCGGCAGCCTTCGCCGGAGCCTGGACGGGGGCGGCATCCTGGGCGGACGGCTCGGCATAGGCGCGTCCATAGTAGCTGTCGATGAGCAGCTGTTTGATCTCGGCGACCAGCGGATAGCGCGGGTTGGCGCCGGTGCACTGGTCGTCGAAGGCGGCTTCGGCGATGGCATCGACCCGCGCCAGGAATGCCGCCTCCGGCACCCCCGCCGCCTGGATCGAGGC
>JBKHVJ010000041.1:0-15283 GCA_046570145.1 Alphaproteobacteria bacterium | reverse complement strand
CTTCTGCCTGGATGCCGCCTGCGCCTCCTCGCTCTATGCCGTCAAGCTGGCCTGCGACCGGCTGCATGACGGAAGCGCCGACCTGATGATCGCGGCGGGCGTCAACCGCGGCGACGACCTGTTCCTGCATATGGGCTTCACCGCGCTGAACGCGCTCAGCCCCACCGGCCGCAGCCGGCCGTTTCACCGCGAGGCCGACGGGCTGATCCCGGCCGAGGGTGCGGCCTGCGTGGTGCTGAAGCGGCTGGACGACGCGGTGCGCGACGGCGACCGCATTCTCGGCGTGATCCGCGGCATCGGCCTGTCCAACGACGGGCGCAGCCGCGGCTTTCTCGTTCCCGATGCCGGGGGGCAGGAGCGCGCCATGGCCGGCGCCTATGCCCAGGCGGGTTTCGGGCCGGACACGGTGTCGCTGCTGGAATGCCACGCCACCGGCACGGCGCTGGGCGACGCCACCGAGATCGCCAGCATGGGCCGCGTCTTCGCCGGCCTGCGGGATGTGCCGATCGGGTCGCTGAAGTCCAACCTGGGCCACCTGATCGCCGCCGCCGGTCTGGCCGGCATGGTCAAGGTGATCCAGGCGATGGCGGCCGGTATCCGCCCGCCGACCCTGCATGCCGATGCCGCACCGCTGGACGGCATCGGCGCCTCGCCCTTCCGCCTGCTCCACCAAGCGGAGCCGTGGGAGGGAGCGGGGCCGCGCCGCGCCGGCATCAGCGCCTTCGGCTTCGGCGGCAACAACGCGCATCTGCTGCTGGAGGAGTGGCGGCCCGGCGCCGTCTCCGTCCCGGTCGCCGTTGCCCCGCCGCCCTTGCGCGTGGCCGTCGTCGGCCTTGCCGTCGTCACCGCCGCCGATGACTTCGCAGCGGCGCTCGCCGCCGCACCGCCGCCGGGAGACGCACCGCGCGCGCTGGACAGCATCACGCTGGACCTCGCCGCCACCCGCTTCCCGCCCGCCGACCTGCAGCATGCCCTGCCGCAGCAACTGCTGGCGATGAAAGTGGTGGCCCGGGCGGTCGCCGAGGCTCCGGCCCTGCCGCCGGCCGCCACCGGCGTGTTGATGGGCATGGGCTGCGACGCCGAGGTGGCGCGGCGCGGCCTGGGCGTGCGGCTCGCCGATCTGTGCGGTCCCGATGCGCGCGCGGAACTCGGGCCTCCGCTGAACGCCGCCGGCGTCATCGGCACCATGCCCAACATCGTCGCCAACCGCTTCAACGCCCAGTTCGACTGGCGCGGCCCCAGCTATTCGGTGTCGGCGGAGGAACTGTCTGGCCTCGCGTCCCTGCGCATCGCCGCCCGCGCCCTGGTGACGGGCGAGCTGGACGCGGCGGTCGTCGGCGCGGTCGATCTCTCCTGCGAGCCGGTGCACCGCAGCGCGCTGGCCGTCCTGCGCCCCGACCTCGACACGCCCGGCGACGCCGCCGTCGTTCTGGTGCTGCGCCGGGTGGAGTGTGCCGAGGCCGCCGGCGAGCCGATCCATGCCATCCTCGACCTGTCCTCCGTCGTCGAGGCGGACTTCGCCATCGCCGGGCCGCAAGGGGAGAATTCGGGAGCGAGCCCTGTCACCCGCCGCTTCGGCCATGCCCATGCGGCATCCGGCCTGCTGCATGTGGCCGCCGCCATCGTCGCCTGCCGTGGCCGCATGAAGCCCGGAGACGGTGCGGCCGAACCCTGGCTTGATGCCGGTCGCCTGCGCGCCCGCGTGAGCGTCGAGGCGCTGGGCGGGGCAACCGACGGGCTTCTGGTCGAAAGCGGCGGGGTCTTGGAGCCGGCTGTACAGCCGCCAGCCGCGCGCCTGCGCTGGTTCGCCGCCGGCAACCGGGCGGAGCTGTGTGAGCGCATCCGGCGCGGCGAGGATGGCGGGCAGGGACCGGTGCGGTTGGCCTTCGCCTGTCTGGCCGGCAAGGAGGCCGACACCCTGGCCCGCGCGCTGGCCCTTGCCGAGGGACGCGAGGCCGCCGCCGACGGCATCCATTTCCGCGAGCAACCGCTCGGCGGCGGGCTGGCGCTGGTCTTCACCGGGGCCGCGGCGGCCTATGAAGGAATGGGGCGCGAGCTTTTCCTGTCCATGCCCGATGTCGGCCGGAGCGTGACCGAGCGCTTCCCGATCCTGGCCCACGCGGCGGGGCGGCTGTACGGATCGGCCGGGCCGCTCGACGCGATGGAGCAGCTGCAGACCTGCGCCCTGATCTGCCAGACCCATGCGGAGGTCAGCCGCGGCGTGCTCTGCCTGCGGCCCGACGCGGTGATGGGGCTATCATCCGGCGAGACCAACGCGCTGTTCGCCGCGGGCGTGTGGTCGGACATGGGCGCCATGTTCGCGGAGATCGACGCGTCGGGCATCTATGGCCGTCATCTGACCGGGGACTGCCTTGCGGCTTCCGAGGTCTGGCGGCAGACAGGAGCCGCCGACTGGTGCAACTGGCGCCTGCTGGCCCCCATTGCGGAGGTGGAGGCGGCGCTGGAGGGCCTGCCCCGCGTGTCGATCACCATCGTCAATGCGCCGCAGGACTGCGTGATCGGCGGCGATGCCGACGCCTGCCGGCAGGTGATCGCGCGCGTCGGAGCGCACCGCACCCTGCCGCTCGGCCAGGACATGGTGGTGCATTGCGCCGAGATGGAGCCCTGTGCCCCGGTCTGGCGCCGGATTCACAGCCGGAAGACCTCGCCGCCCGAGGGCATCGCCGTCTATGCGAATGCCTTCGGCGAAGCCTACCCGCCGTCGCTCAACCTGTGTGCCGAGGCGCTTACCCGTCAGGCGCTGGAACGGGTGGATTTCCCCCGCACCATCCGTCGCGCTCACGACGATGGCGTGCGGATCTTCGTCGAGCATGGTCCGCGCAACGCCCTGACCCGCTCCATTGCCGCCACGCTGGCCGGTCGCCAGCATCTGGCGGTCAGCCTGGACCATCCCGGCCGCGCGCCGCTGGAACAGCTGGCCCATGTGGCGGCCGAGCTGTTCGCCGCCGGGCAGGAGCCTGCCATGGCCGAGGTCGCCCGCCGTCTGGAGCGCCGGACCGCGGCGCCGCCGGTCCAGCCCCTGACCTTCGCCGCCCATGCCGCGCCCGTCGCGGTCGTTCTGGGACAGCCGATGCCCCCCGCACCGCCCCTTCCGCCGGTCGCCGACCTGCCGCCGCCCGATCTGGCCGCCCGCCGCCCCCTGGACGAAGTGCCGGAGCCGGAAGCGGTGCTTGCCGTCCCGGCGGCCGACAGCCCAATTGCCCGCATCCTCGCCCGCACGGCGGAGCTTCACACCGGTTATCTGAAGACCGCGTCGGTTCTGCACCGGAGCTACCTGCATGGCTTCGGCGTGCCGACGCTGTCCGCTCTCCCTCTTCCCGGGGGGGAGAGGGGATCGTCCCACCCGAGCCGTCCGCTCTGGGATCGCGCCCAGTTGGAAATCCTGGCGTCGGGCAAGGTGTCCGACATCTTCGGTCCGCTGTTCGTGCAACAGGACGGCTACGTGCGTCAGGTCCGCATGCCGGAACCGCCGCTGCTGCTGGTGGACCGCGTCGTCTCCATCACCGGCGAGCCGGGCGGTATGGGGCTGGGCTCCATCGTCACCGAGACGGATGTCACGCCCGACAGCTGGTATCTGCACAACGACCGCATGCCGGTGGGGCTCGCCATCGAATCCGGGCAGGCCGACCTGCTGCTGATCTCCTGGCTGGGCGCCGATTTCCGCAACAGGGGCGAGCGCGTCTACCGCCTGCTGGGCTGCGAGATGACCTACCACGAGGGCGGCCTGCCGCGCGTGGGCGACACCCTGCGCTACGACATCCACATCGACGGCCATGCCCGCATGGGCGAGGTCGGGCTGTTCTTCTTCCATTACGATTGCCGCATCGGCGACCGGCTGGTGCTGTCGGTCCGCAACGGGCAGGCCGGCTTCTTCACCGACCAGGAACTCGCCAACTCCGGCGGCGTGCTGTGGAGCGCCGAGGAGGACCGGCCCAGGGACGGCGCGCGCCTGGACCCGCTGCCCTGCCCGTCGCGCCACCGGTCCTTCACCGCGGAGCAGCTCGACCTCTGGACCGCCGGCCGGGCCTTCGCCTGCTTCGGCGCGGGGTTCGAACTGGCCGGCAGTCACCAGCGCACCCCGGCGATCCCGCAGGGGCGCATGCGCCTGATCGACAGCGTGAGCGCCTTCGAACCGCAGGGAGGCCCCTGGGGCCGGGGGTATCTGCGGGCGGAAAGCCATGTCCCGGCCGACGCCTGGTTCTATGCCGGCCACTTCAAGAACGATCCCTGCATGCCCGGCACGCTGATGGCCGAAGGAGCGGTTCAGGCGGTGGCGACCTTCATGGCGGCCGGCGGCTTCACCATCGGGCGCGATTCCTGGCGGTTCGAACCGGTGCCGGACGAGCCTGCCCGCTTCGTCTGCCGCGGGCAGGTGATCCCGGACGCCGGCCACCATCTGGTCTACGAGGTCTTCGTCGAGGAGATCGAGGACGGGCCGACGCCCGTCGTCCGCGCCGCCCTGCTGTGCAGCGCCGACGGGTTCAAGGTCTTCCACTGCCGCGCCTTCGCCGTGCGGATGGTGCCGGACTGGCCCCTCGGCCACGGGTGGCACACCCTGCCGGCGCTGGCGGAGGCGCCGCGCATCGTCGGCACCCGCGGCGATGTGCGCGGTGATTACGAGGCGCTGCTGGCCTGCGCCTGGGGCGCGCCGTCGCTGGCCTTCGGCAGCATGTATGCCCGCTTCGACGCTGGGCGGGTGCCGCGCCTGCCGGGGCTGCCGTATCACTTCATGACCAGCGTGGTGTCGGTGGACTGCCCGGCCGGGGAGCCGACCGTCGGCGGCACGCTCCTCGTCGATTACGAGGTGGAGCCGGACGCCTGGTACTTTGCCCGTAACGCCGCGCCGGTCATGCCCTTCTGTGTGCTGATGGAGGTGCTGCTGCAGCCCTGCGGCTGGCTTGCGTCCTATATGGGCTTCGCGCTCGCCTCCACCGAGGATCTGGCGATCCGCAATCTCGACGGTGACGCCGCCCGCGTGCTGTCCGAGGTGACGCCCGCCGATGCCCGCGTCCGCACCGAGGCGACGCTGACCCGTTTCTCCCGCGCCGGCGGCATCACCTTGATCGCTTTCAAGGTCCGGGCCTGGGTTGGCGACCGGCCGCTGATGGAGCTGGAGACCTCCTTCGGCTTCTTCGCCTCCGCCGCGCTGGCGAAGCAGAACGGCCTGCCGCCCCTGCCGGCCGACGAGGCGCGGGGGATCCCGCCCGCCATGCCCGTCGTGGAACCGCGCCGCACGAGGCTGGCGGAAGGTATGCTGAGCATGGTGGACGAGGTCACCGGCTGGTGGCCGGAGGGCGGTGCCAGCGGCTTGGGGCTGGTTCGTGGTCGGCAGGCGGTCGATCCGGAATCCTGGTACTTCAAGGCCCACTTCTTCCAGGACCCGGTTCAGCCCGGCTCGCTGGGGGTCGAGGCGTTGCTGCAGTTGCTGGAACGCGCCATGCTCCTGGCTGGGCTGGACGCCGAGCTGCCGTCACCGCGCTTCGAAGGGGCGGCCATGGACGTGCCGCTGCGCTGGAAGTATCGCGGTCAGGTCGTCCCCACCAACCGGACCGTCACCACCGAGATCGAGATCACGCGGATCGAGCGCGACGAACGCGGCATCCTCGCCGTCGCCCGCGGCAGCCTGTGGGCCGACGACCTGCGCATCTATGAGGTGGACGGGCTGGCGGCACGTCTGGTTCCCGGCGATGGCGGCGGCAACGGCGGCATCCGTCTGGATTTGGACAATGCCCCCTGGCTCGGCGACCATCGCCCCACCCATACCGCGGCCGCGGTCCCGCTGACCTGTCTGGCCGACATCATGGCGACGGCAGCTCATGGAGGATGCGTCGTCGCCTTGGAGGATGTCAGGGTACAGCGTTGGGCGACGGTGCCGGTGACGCTGGTTCCGGAAGTGGAGCCAAACGGGCGCGTCACCCTGCGGGACGACGGCGGCATCCTGGCGACCGGCCGGGTGATCCGGGCGGAGGAATGGCCGGCTCCGCCGCAGCCCTTCGCCCCGCTGGAGGACGCCCGGCCCTCGCCATGCCCCTATGCCGCGGCGGAGCTGTTCCACGGCCCGGCCTTCCAGATCCTGAGCGGGCTGCAGGTCGGCTCCCGCGGCGCGTCGGCCGATCTGGACGCGGCCAAGGCGGCGCGGGTGCCGGGGATGCTCGGTCCGGCGCTGCTGGATGCCGGTCTCCATGCCACGCCGCGCCATGCCCCCGAACTCTGGTGGGGGGACAGGGCGGCGGGGATGCTGGCATATCCCAGCGCCATCGAGCGGCTGAATGTCTTCGGCCCGACGCCGCGCGACGGCATGGTCCTCATCGAGGTGCGCGCGCTTCCCCTGGACGGGCAGGGGCGTGCCCGGTCGCGCCTGCAATGGATCGTCGGCGGCCGGGTTTGGGCAGAGATGGAGCTGGCCGACGTGCTGTTCCCCAAGGGCGCGCTCGGCAACGCGCCCGCCCTGGCGCGGCAGGCGTTCCTGCGCGACCGCAAGGCGGCACCCGGCGTGCGCCTGTCGCGGTTCGACGATGGCGTCACCCGGCTGAGTGCCCGTGAGGTGGCGGCGAGCAACTGGCTGCCGGGAACCCTTGAGACCCTCTATGGCGTGTCGGGCAACCCGACGGACATGGCCCGCGCCATCGCGGCGAAGGAGCATGCGGCGGCGCGGTTCGCCGTCCATCCGGGGGTGGTGAAGGTCGAGGGCGATGTCGCCCGCTGTTCCGGCGCGCCGCTCAACCCGGTTACACTGTCGGTCATGCGCGACGGTTCGGACTGGGTGGTTGCCGGGGAGCCGTCCGCCGCTCCCGACGTCGCGCCGCTCAAGGATTTCTGGCGCTCCCATCTGGGGACGGGCGACTGGCCGGTCGAGGATCTGTTCTCGGCATTGACCGGCGAGTTCGTCGGTAAGGTGCGCGTGGCGGAGCCGGACCAGTTCGCCCGCATCCGCGAGCGCGGCGCGTTGTTCCTCGGCAATCATCAGGTGGCGGTGGAATCCCTGACCTTCACTCTGGTGGCCGCCGCCCTGACCGGCCGGCCGATCCTGACCATTGCCAAGGCGGAGCATCGCCACACATGGCTGGGCAGTCTGCTGGCCTTGTCCGGCAGCGCTCCGGGGCTTCGCCTGCCGCAGATGATGATGCTGTTCGACCGCGAGGACCCGGCGGCCATGCTGGGGCTGATGGAACAGGCGCGCGAGGCGGTGAGGCGCGACGGCATGTCGATCATGGTCCATGCCGAGGGTACGCGGTCGCTGTCCTGCCGGATGCCGGTCTCCCGGCTGTCCGGGGTGTTCCTGGATCTGGCGGCCGGGCTGGAGATTCCCATCGTGCCGGTCCGCTTCGCCGGTGCGCTGCCGGCCGAGCCCGCGCCGGAGCGGCTGGAGTTCCCGCTGGGCTTCGCCCGCCAGGACATCCATATCGGCGGCCCGCTGTGGCCGGAGGATCTGGCGAGCCTCCCCTTGGCGGAGCGCAAGAGGGCCGTCCTCGACGCCATCAACGGGACCGGCCCCGCGCCGGCCAGCGAGCGTCCCAATGAACCGCGCCCGGACTTCGAGGTGGCGGCGAGGGCAATCGCCTCCACGCGAGGGCTCAGCCTGCCCCGCGCGGCGATCCTCCAGGCGGTGCTGAACGCGATCCCAGGCGACCGACCGCTCGCCAGCCTCGCCCGCGGCATCGCGGCGGGGGAGGACGCGCGGGAGGCCGGCCCCTGGCTGTCCGCCCTGGCCGGCTGGTTCCGAACTCAGTAGATTGGGATGCCCACGATCAACAGTCCGAAGACGCCGAGGATGGCATGGGACACGCTGCTGCCGACCAGCGATCCCTGGCGGGCGAAGATCCAGCCCCAATAGAGGCCGATGGGGAACACCGCGAGCGCGAGCGCGATGGACACATGCAGGTGGGTGGCGCTGAACAGCATGTTCGACAGGACGATGGCTTCCGCCGTCTTGTATTTGCTGGTCAGGAAAAGCTGGAAGGACGCCTGGGTGCCGCGGGCGATGGTTTCCTGGATCGGCGTGAAGGCGCAATAGGCGCTGCCGTACATCAGGATTTCTCCCAGCGACAGCCCGGTGGACCGGGCGAGATCGAACACCGGCTGCCCTTGCAGGGATGGGATCATCGTCACGCCGATCCATTTCAGCACGACGATCAGCAGGGCGATGGGGATGGACAGCACCACGCCTTCCAACGCATAGCGCCGCCAGTTCCTCAGGGTGAAACCATAGGCGCTTGGCGGCCAAGGGCTGGTCTTGACGGTGCGGTACACGCCGAAGGCGAAGGCGGTCAGGATCGGCAGGCTGATGAGGGAGGTGTCGGGAACCACCTTGCTGAGCGCCGTGGTGACGCCCAACGCGAACATGTAGAAGCACAGGCCGACGAGAAGGCGGAAGATGAACTTGCTCATCTCCACGCGGTTCTCGGCCTCGTTCAGCTGGCGGCGCAGGGTCTGGACCGTCACCTCGTTGGTCCGGCGCAGGCGTGCGGCCAGTTCATAGGCCAGATTGATCTTGAGACGGCCGTCCACGCCGAGCTGGCGGTCGGGATGCTCGCGCAGGCGTGCGAGCGGAACGGCGATGACCTCGCTGTCCTCGACGGCGCGGACGGCGCCGGACCGCGGACCGCTGTCGAGCAGCGACACCTCGCCGATCGACTGGCCCGCCGTGAGCAGGGCGAGGCGATGGCGGACGTCGCTGCCCTCCTCGCGTTTCAGGACCTCGAAGCCGCCGGAGAGGATGAAGAAGAGGGCGTCGCCGGGATCGCCCTCCTCGAACAGAAGCTGGCCCTGCGGGATCTTGCGGGGGCCGTCCATGATGGCGGCCAGCTGCCGGATGTTCTCGTCGGAGAAGCCTTCCAGAAGAGGCGCGCTCCTCAGATGCTCGTCGATTTCCAGATGCCGCGCATCCGACGGCGCGCCACCAACAACGTCCATCTCATCCCCCTCGCCCGATAAGCGCCGGCACCTTAACGCATGGGGAAAGGGGTTTGAAGTGACATGAGAAATCGGGACGGGTCCGGCTCACACGACGCAGAGGCAGGCGCCCTCCTGGTCCATGGCGACGGAATCGACGGCGACCGGCAGTTTCTGCGTCTTTTCCGGCATCTTGGGCCGGTGGGCCTCGCCGCGGCAGGCGTCGGCGGGCAGATCCTCGCCCTGCATCAGCGGGCAGCGCTCGAAGAGCTCCGCCACCCAATCGACGAAGACCCGAACCTTGGGCGACAGGTGCCGGTTCTGCGGGTAGAGGGCCGAGATCGGCATCAGGGCCGGGCGCCAGTCCGGCAGGATTTCCACAAGGGCGCCGCTGCTCAGGTGGGGCAGGGCCATGAAACGGGCGGGCTGGATGATGCCCAGGCCCTCCACCCCGCAGGTGACGTAGGCATCGGCATCGTTGACCGACACGGTGCCGGACATCTTCACCTCCACCTCGTCACCATCGCGCTCGAAGCTCGGCTCATGGACCTTGCCGGTCCGGGTGAAGTACTTGACGGCGACGTGGCTTTGCAGTTCGTCCAGCGTCTTAGGCGTGCCGTGGGCGGCGAGATAGGACGGGCTGGCGCAGGTCACCGACCGGAAGGCGCCGACCCGCCGCGCGATCAGGCTGGAATCCTGAAGCTCGCCGACGCGCAGGACGCAGTCCACCCCTTCCTGGATCAGGTCGATGGGCCGATCGCTGAGACCCAGCATCAATTCGATGTCGGGATAGGCGCTGTGGAACTCGTGGATCGCCGGGATGATGACCAGCCGGCCGATGGAGCCCGGCATGTCCACGCGCAGTCGCCCGCGCGGCGTCTTGCGCGCGCTGGTGAAGGAGGATTCGACCTCCTCCAACTCCTGCAGGATGCGGGTGGCGCCTTCCAGATAGGCGGCGCCGTCCAGCGTCAGGTTCAGCTTGCGCGTGGTCCGCTGCAGAAGCCGGACGCCCAGCGACGCCTCGAGGTTCTGGATGGTGGTGGTGACGGAGGCGCGTGGCAGCCCCAGCGTGTCGGCCGCCTTGGTGAAGCTGTTGGCCTCCACTACCCGAACGAAGACGCGCATCGCGTGAAGCTTGTCCATGGCCGTCCTGTCCCGCCCTGCGTCGGCACCACGCCCGGGCATGGGCGGTGCGGCTGGTTGAATGGTCGCTATTTAACCACGACACGCGCTTCTGTCGATCATTCGGACGGACATGGCAGGGTGGATTGGGCATGGTGGAGCAACATCCGCTACGGCTCGCTGTAGCCGGTCGGGACGATGCGGAGCTCGAAGCGGGCGGGGTCCTGCTGGAAGATCAGGCCGCCGAAGCGTTCGGAATAGGGTGGGAGATAGTCGAACTCGGCCTCCGCCGCCTCGACGACGCTGTTCCCGGACCGCAGTTCCCCGCGCACGCGCAGGGTGGCGGCGGTGGCGGTGGTGCGGTTGCGGATCTGGAATCGAACGGTATGGCCATGGCCGCTGGCCTGGGTCTCCATCACGGCGATGTCGATCCGGCCGGGCACCTCGCCGCGCTCGCGCAGGCCGTACTGCACCATGTAGGCGATCATGGCGGCGATCAGCAGGGCGCCGATGCCGGCCGCCACCCATTCCAGAGGGGAGGTCGGCGCTGCCCGCTCAGTATCGCTCCTGCCCGTCTTCCGGTCTGCCTTTTGCTGCGGAGGCCGGGTCTGTTCCGTCGCGGCGTCCTTGCGCCGGGGGGCCGGTCCGCCTTGTGGGGTCATGATGGGGGTACCCTTCCTTCCGGTCACAGGATCAGGCGGGCGGCCGCCGCGCCGATGGCGCAGGGGAAGCCCAGGACGACGGTGGCGCTGATGATCTCGGCCAGTCCGGTGCCGTCGGTCCGGCCGAAGGTCCACAGCAGATAGAGGCAGATCGCCAGCACGATGACGTAGCCGACGACGGTGAAGCGCAGGAACAGGCTCCAGAATCCCGCGCCGCCGGGCGGCTTAGACCCGCCGGGCAACTCCACCGCATAGACGAAGGCGTGCATCAGCACGAGCGACAGCAGCAGCAGCGCAATCTCCCGCCACGGATCCATCATGTAGGACAGCAGGACCATCTCCTCCGTCGGGGCGACGTTGAGACCGAGGAAAAGCGCGCCGACCGCCATCAGGAACAGCTCCTGCCCGTATGTCATGGACTCCTGGCGCTGCGTGCTCTCGGCCGTCTTCTCGCCCAGCTGATCGCGGGCCAGCATGGCGCCGATGGCGGCGGGGAAGCTTTGCAGCGCGATCTTGCCGATCACCTCGCGCGCGGGCATGTCGAAGGACAGGACCTTGAAGATGCCGAGTATGACGGCCGACATCGTCACCGCCACCGCGATGGCGACGAAAGCGTCGGCAATGTCGTCGCGCAGGCTGGCGTTGACCTTGAAGCCGCTGACGACCGACAGGCCGATCAGCAGCGGGATCAGCAGCACCAACAGCAGCACCAGCCGCCAGGGCGTCATGGTGAAGCCGATCCACCACATCTCCATCGTCATCAGCATCGGCAGCGAGAAGATCAGCGCCCCGGCGAAGGCGCGCGCCAACCCCACCAGGAAGGACCGATGATCCTCGTAGACAGGCCTGTCCGGTGTGGCGGCATCCGGTGTGGCGGCTTCGGGCCGGCCGGTATCGGCGGTCATGCATCGTCTCCCCCAAACCGGCCGCACGGTCGTCACGGCCCGCATTCCACCCTCAACGCTCAAGGCCACGCACAGGTTTCCGCGCTTTCCGAAGGAAGATGGCGGTGCTGAGGAAACCGCAGAGCCTCTGCTGTGTTGACCCTGGTGGGAACACGGGGGTTGGGAAATGGGGCGAGGGGCGATGAGCCTTCCCCGCTGACGGGAGGAGGTGGCATGGACGGGCCGAGCCGGCGGACAGCGCGAAATCCTCTGCGGCCGGCCCTGCCGGTGGCGGCTCTGGCGCTTGCCGGGTGCGAGGGGCGGCAGTCGGCGCTGGATGCGGCCGGCGTCAGTGCGCAGGAGATTCTGGTCACCAGCTGGATCCTGTTCATCGGAGGCGCCGCGATCTTCGTGGTGGTGATGGCGCTGGCGCTCTATGCCGCCTTCGTCCGGCCGGAACGCTTTCCCGGCCGCCGCGCCTGGGTGATCGGCGGCGGCATCCTGTTCCCGGTCGTCACGCTGACCGCACTCCAGCTGCATGAGTTCGCCCTGGCCCGCCGTCTGGCGATGCTGGCGCCGGAACCCGCCTTCGTGGTGGAGGTCACCGGGCTGATGTGGTGGTGGGACGTCCGCTACCTCGTGCCGGGGCAGGAACCGTTGCGCGCCGCCAATGAGGTTGTGTTGCCGGCCGGCCGGCCGGTGGAACTGCGGGTCGCCAGCGCCGATGTCATCCACAGCTTCTGGGTGCCCAGCCTCGCCGGCAAGATCGACATGATTCCCGGCCATGTGAACCGCCTGCCGCTGGTGGCGCAGCGGCCGGGGCTCTACCGCGGCCAGTGCGCCGAATATTGCGGGGCGCAGCACGCCCTGATGGCCTTCGACGTCCGGGTGCTGCCGGCGGACGAGTTCGACGACTGGATGGCGGCGCAGCGCCGCCCGGTGCCGGAACCGCCGTCGCCGGAACTGGCGCACGGCCGCGATGCCTTCTTCGCGCTCGGCTGCCAGTCCTGCCACGCGGTGCGCGGCACGGAGGCGGCCGGGCTGGTCGGTCCGGACCTCAGCCGCATCGGCGCGCGCGCCTCGCTTGCCGCCGGAACGCTGCCGACGCGGGTGGAGACCATCGCCGCCTGGATCGCCGGCGCCCAGCACATCAAGCCCGAGAACCGCATGCCGTCCTTCGACGTGACGGATGGCGAGACCCTGCATGCCATGGCCGCCTGGCTGGAGAGCCTTAAATGACCCTGCGCACCGACGAGCCCCACGCCGAATTCCCCGGCGGCCGGCCGACGCCCAGTCCCCTCCCCCGGCCCCCGGGGGAAGAGGAGGAGCTGCGGCGCCTCTGGCGTCTGCCGCAGGGGATCGCCCGCGTCACGGCGGTGAACAACACGAAGGTGGGGGTCTGGTACATCGGCACCGCGCTGCTGTTCTTCCTGATCTCCGGAGTGCTGGCGCTGGTGATGCGGCTGCAGCTGGCGATGCCCGGAAACGATCTGCTCGACCATGGCACCTACAACCAGTTCTTCACGGTCCACGGCACCGGGATGATGTTCCTGTTCGCCGTGCCGATCGTCGAGGCCATCGGCGTCTTCCTGCTTCCCTCCATGCTGGCGGCGCGCGACCTGCCGTTTCCCCGGCTGTCGGCCTTCGCCTTCTGGGCCTATTTCTTCGGCGGCATCTTCTTCTTCTGCTCGCTGATCTTCGACGCGGCGCCCGACGGCGGCTGGTTCATGTATCCGCCGCTGACCAGCTACGAGCATTCGCCCGGCATCAACACCGATTTCTGGCTGCTCGGCATCGGCTTCATCGAGATCTCCGCCATCGCCGGCGCCATCGAGATCGTCGTCGGCATCCTGCGCACCCGTCCGCCGGGCATGACGCTGGACAAGTTGCCGATCTATGCCTGGTCGATGCTGGTGATGGCGGGGATGATCATCTTCGCCTTTCCCGCCGTCATCGTCGCCACCGCCCTGCTGGAGATCGAGCGCGCCTTCCACTGGCCCTTCTTCATCGCCGAGCGCGGCGGCGACCCGCTTCTGTGGCAGCATCTGTTCTGGTTCTTCGGCCATCCGGAGGTCTACATCATCTTCCTGCCGGCGGCCGGGCTGGTGTCGATGATGGTGCCGACCCTTGCCCGCCGGCCGCTGGTGGGTCACGACTGGGTGGTGCTGGCACTGGTCGGCACCGGGTTCTTCAGCTTCGGCCTGTGGGTCCACCACATGTTCGCCACCGGCATCCCGTCGCTGTCGCTCAGCTTCTTTTCCGCCGCCAGCATGGCGGTGGCGGTGCCAAGCGGCATCCAGGTGTTCGCCTGGATCGCCACGCTGGGGGCGGGGCGGGTGCAATGGACGGTCGCCACCCATTTCCTGTTCGGCTTCCTGTTCATCTTCGTGCTGGGCGGGCTGACGGGCGTGATGGTGGCGGTGGTGCCCTTCGACTGGCAGGCCCATGACAGTTACTTCATCGTCGCCCACCTGCATTACGTGCTGATCGGCGGCATGGTGTTCCCGGTCTTCGCCGGGCTGTACCACTGGTGGCCGACGCTGAACGGCCGGCTGCTGTCGGAGCGGCTGGGGCGCTGGGCCTTCTGGCTGATGTTCATCGGCTTCAACGTCGCCTTCTTCCCCATGCACATCAGCGGCCTGCTGGGCATGCCGCGGCGGGTCTACACCTATCCCGGCGATCTCGGCTGGAACCTGCTGAACATGATCTCCACGGTCGGCTCCTTCGTGCTGGCCTTCGGCGTGCTGCTGGTGCTGATCGACATCGCGCGCAGCGCCTTCGGCGGCGGCCGGAAGGCGCCCGACAACCCATGGAATGCCGGAACGCTGGAATGGCTGCCGAACGAGCTCTACGCCACGCGCAGCATTCCGCACGTCACCGGCCTCTACCCCCTGTGGGACAAGCCGGACCTGCCGCGAGAGGTGCGCGAGGGCGCCCATTTCCTGCCCGGTGCCCCGACCGGCCGGCGCGAGACCATCGTCACCAGCCCGATCGAGGCCAAGCCGCAATACCTCATGCCGCTGCCGGGGCCGCATTGGGGGCCGTTCCTGGCCGGGCTGTTCACCGCGCTGCACTTCATGTGCCTGACCGTGCAGTGGTATTATCCCTCGCTGGTTCCGGCGGTGCTGGCCATCGTCATGGTGATCTGGTGGCTGTGGGGCCTCGACACCGGTGCCGACCACCCGCCGCAGGATGTCGGCGGCGGCTGGCGCGTGCCTGTCTACATCCAGGGGCCGAAGAACCATTCCTGGTGGGGTGTGGTGGTCCTCATGCTGGTGGACGGCACTGCCTTCGCCTGCCTGATCTTCACCTACCTGTTCCTGTGGACGGTCAGCCCGGACGTCTGGCCTGCGGGCGGAGACGGGCTGCCGGGCCTGCCCTGGCTGGCTGGCGGACTGGCGATGTGGGGGCTGTCGGCGCTGGCCATCGGATGGGCGCGCAAGTCCGTCGACCGCAACCGGCACGGTCGCGTCCGCATCGGGCTGATCCTGGCCTGGTCGGCGATGGTCGGCGGCATCCTGCTGGACGCAAACGCGCAGATCGGCACCGGCCTCGTCGGTGCGGCCAGCGCCTATGGCGCCATCGCCTACATGCTGGTGGCGTGGCAGGCGTTCCATGTAGCGGTGATGACGCTGATGCTGGGCTACACGCTTGCCCGCTCTGCCGCCGGGCTTCTGCATGCGGAGCGGCGGGTGACCTTCG
>JBKHVJ010000040.1:0-21589 GCA_046570145.1 Alphaproteobacteria bacterium | reverse complement strand
TCATGGCTGTACGGGTAGCGATCAACGGTTTTGGCCGCATCGGCCGTCTGGTTCTGCGCGCCATCTACGAGAGCGGCCGCAAGGACGTGGAGGTCGTGGCGATCAACGACCTCGCCGATCTGAAGGCCAACGCGCACCTGCTGAAGTACGACAGCGTCCACGGCCGCTTCCCCGGCACCATCGAGACCGGCGACGGCGTCCTGATCGTCAACGGCCATTCCATCAAGGTCGTGCAGGAGCGTGACCCGGCCAAGCTGCCGTGGAAGGATCTGGGCGTCCAGATCGCCATGGAATGCTCGGGCATCTTCACCAAGCGCGCCGATGCCGCCAAGCATCTGGAAGCCGGCGCCGAGAAGGTGCTGATCTCGGCGCCTGCCACCGACGAGGACATCACCGTCGTCTACGGCGTCAACCACGACAAGCTGACCGCCGAGCACCGGATCGTCTCCAACGCGTCCTGCACCACCAACTGCCTGGCGCCGGTTGCGCATGTCCTCCACAATCTGGTGGGCATCGAGAAGGGCTTCATGACCACGATCCACTCCTACACGGGTGACCAGCGGATCGTCGACACCAACCACAAGGACCTGCACCGCGCCCGCGCGGCGGCCCTGAACATGATCCCGACCTCCACCGGTGCGGCCAAGGCCGTCGGCAAGGTCATGCCGGAGCTGAAGGGCAAGCTGGACGGCACCGCCATGCGCGTGCCGACGCCGAACGTGTCGGTCGTCGACTTCAAGTTCACCGCCGGCCGCGCCACCTCGGTCGAGGAGATCACCAAGGCGATCAGCGACGCCGCCAACGGCCCGCTGAAGGGCGTGCTGGGCGCCTACACCGAAGATCTGGTTTCGACCGACTTCAACCATGATCCGCACAGCTCGATCTTCGCGCTGAACGAGACCAAGGTCATCGACGGCAACTTCGTCCGCATCATGACCTGGTACGACAACGAGTGAAGCTTCTCCAACCGCATGAGCGACACCGCCGTCGCCATGGCGAACGCCAAGTAAGCCTCGCTTCGGCAACAAAAGGGCGCCTTCCGCAGGGAAGGCGCCTTTTTTGTCGCGCGAGTACAGCCGTTACGCCGCCCGCACCGTCGCCAGGAAGGTACCGACCTGGACGTTCAGCCCGGCAGCCTCGTCGGACAGTTTGCCCAGAGCCTCCACAAGTTCCCGGGCGGTGCGGCCGCTCTCGTCCGACGCGGCGGTCACGCCGGAAATGCTCGACGACACCTCGCCCGTTCCGGCGGCGGCCTGCCGGACCGAGCGGGAAATCTCGGCGGTGGCGGCGTTCTGCTGCTCCACCGCGGCGGAGATCGCGGTGGCGATGGCGCTCAGCCGCTCGATGACGGCGGACACCTTCTGGATCTCCGTCACCGCCAGGCCGGTCACCGACTGGATGCCGCTCATCTGGCCGCCGATCTCGTCGGTCGCCTTCGCCGTCTGGTTGGCCAGCGCCTTGACCTCGCTGGCGACCACGGCGAAGCCCTTGCCCGCTTCCCCGGCACGCGCCGCCTCGATGGTGGCGTTCAGCGCCAGCAGGTTGGTCTGGCCGGCGATGGAGTTGATCAGCCCGACCACGGTGCCGATCCGGTCCACCGCCTCGGCCAGACTGCCGATGCGGCCGGTCGCCTCCTGCGCCATGCCGACGGCTTCGCTGGCGACGCGGCTGGCCTCCGACACCTGCCGGCCGATCTCGACGATGGAGCTGGACAGCTGTTCCGACGCGGCGGCGACGGTCTGCACGTTGGCAGCGGTGCCGTCGCTGGCGCTGGCCACCAGCCCGGCGAGATGGCTGGTCTGCTCGGCGGCATGGGACATCGCCTGCACCTTCTGCCCCAGCGCATCGGTGGTGGTGGAGACCGAGCGGATCATGCCGCCGACCGTCCCTTCGAATCGGGCGGCCAGCCGGTCCATCGCCTGTCGCTTGTCCTCCTCGGTCCGGCGGGCGGCCTCGGCCTGTTCAGCCTCCAGGCGCCGGCTCGCCTGGGCATTCAGCTTGAACACCTCGACGGCACGGCCCATGTCGCCCAGCTCGTCGTTCGCGCCGGTCTCCGGAATGGTTGCCGACAGGTTTCCGTCGGCGAGGCTGCGCATGCTGTCGGACAAGCGGCGGATGCGCCGGCTGATCGAATTGCCGACCAGCGCGATCAGAACGACGACCGGCATGGCCAGTCCGCCGACGATGGCCGCGATGGTCCACAGACTGTGGGCGAGGCGGGCGTTCAGGTCATCGATATAAACGCCGGTGCCGATCAGCAGTTGCCAGGGCTCGAACATCTTGACGTAGCTGAGCTTGGGCAGCGGCACATCGGTGTTGGGCTTGGGGTACATGTATTCCACGAACCCCTCACCCTTGGTGCGGGCGGTATCGACCAGCGCCCGGACGAAGAACACGCCGTTCGAGTCCTTGTTGTCGCGCTGGTCCTTGCCGATGACGTCGGGCCGGACCGGATGGACCACGGTCTGGTAATTCAGGTTCTGGACGAAGATATAGTCTTTGCCGTTGTAGAACATGGTGTTGAGATTGGCCTTGAACCGCTCGAAAGCCTGATCGCGGGTCAGACGTCCGGCCTTGACCTCGGCTTCGTATCCGGCGGCCAGTCCGTGGGCAGTCTGCACGACGGAGCGCAAGGTCTCCCTTCGCTCCTCCAGCAAGTTTCGCTGGTCAAGCCAAAGGGCAGCGGCGGCGATCGCGATGGACACAGCGCCGGCCAGCGCCACAAGGGTCCACAATTTCGCCCGCAGGGTCAGCTTAAGTGCGCTCATGGGCAACTCCCCCTTCCTGTCTGGGGGCTACTCAGCAAGGACGATGCCAGCTTTCCAATCGAAACGGGTCTTTGGTCCCTGCGATATCCCGAGGGAACGGCACCGCATTTCGCCATTCGCGCGAATGCTCACAGGCAATCAGCTTCGCATTCTGCGAATCTTCAGCCTGCCTTCACCTTCGCCACCCCGGCCGCCCGGCCCAGGCATTCGGCGATCCAGGCGGAAAGGCTCTTGCCCTCGCGCGCGGCGCAGTCGGCGATGGCCCGGTGCAGGATTGGGTTGATGCGGATGGCGAGGCGGCCGGAAAAGGGCTGTTCCCCATCCCCGCCCATATCGCAGGAAAGGTCGAGATAATCGTCCACCGCACGGCGGAAGGACTCGCGCAGTTCGTCCACAGACCGGCCGGAAAAGGTGATGCCGTCGTGGGTGTTGATGACCTCGCCCACGAAGACGCCCGCGTCGTTGTCGAAGTCGATCTGGGCCTTGTAACCCTTGTATTCCATCATCGCGGCATTCCCGGGGGATCAATTCCCATGAAACGGACCCGGCGCGCTGGCACCCTGTCCCCAGAGATTGGGTCCGATGTGACCGACCATACTCCGGGACCGCGATCACAGGGTTTGACCTGCCTCAATTCTCTCAACCGCCGGATCACGCCCGGCCGGATCTCCGATTCGCCCGTTCCGGCCGCCGCCCGCCGCAGTTAGAGTGCGCCGACCTCCCCCGCTGCCGCGACGTGCCGATGACTGCCCCTCCGCCTTGCCGTCCCATCCTGATCCGCGGCCTGGACGACGCGCTGGCCGCCGGCGCGGCGGCCAGGGCCGCGGGAACGCCTCTCGTGCTGATGGCCCCGCCTGCCGCCGGCGCCCTGTGGCTGCGCGGGGTGGTGGACCGGGTCCGCAAGGCTCATCCGGAACTGGAGGTCGCCGGCCTGCTCGATTGCGGCGACCGCGCCGGCGAGGCGCAGGCGGCGCTGGCGGCCGGCCTGCGGCTGGTCCTGTTCACCGGCCACCCCGGCATGGCGGACCGGCTGGCCGCCATCGCCGCCGCCCGCGGCGCGGCGCTGTCGACCCGACGCACGCCCACCCTCGACCTTGCGGCCACCGCCTCTGCCGAAGGTCGGGGTCCGCATCGTGCCGCCGCGTTGGAGGCCCTATGCCGTGACTGGCTGGAACGCGACCAAGGTTAGGGCGGGACTACCGCTTTTTCGCACAGGCTCGCCGCGCAAAGGTGGTGTAACGTCGCGTAAGGATATTTTTGTGACACAGCACCCTCCCTCCGATGCCGGATGAGCCGCCCATGAGCATCACGTCGCTGACCACGCCGGAATCGACCATCGCGCAACCTCGCCGTCCGGGGCACGCCGCAAGCGGCCGGACGTTGGACCGAAGCGGGCTGGGGTCCGCCGATCCCGGCGCCGGACCGGAGAAGATGCGCGGCATCCGTCTGCTGGCGGTCTGGATCGGATTGACGGCGGGGGCCTGGGCGGTGCTGGGCGGTGCCGGCTATGGGTTGTACATCGCACTGCACACCCTTCTGCCCTAACCCCTTGGTGGGTGCCGCACCCATCCTGCGGGCTTGGCCCCTCCGCATGCCCTAGGCCGTTCAGACGTGGCAAATGGCCGCTTTATGCCCCTCCCGCCGTTGCAAAGCGGCCCAATACGGGCTAAGACGGCGCCATTTCCAAGAATGCCCCAGGGGAAGAGCCACAATGAAGCTCACGCGCCGCGTCAAAGACATTCTCGCCAACTACGAGAGCGACAATCCCGGCACCAAGGCGAACCTCGCCCGCATCCTGATGGAAGGCAAGCTCGGCGGCACCGGCAAGCTGGTGATCCTGCCGGTCGACCAGGGCTTCGAGCACGGGCCCGCCCGCAGCTTCGGCCCGAACGATGCCGGCTATGACCCGCACTACCACTACCAGCTGGCCATCGACGCGGGCTGCAACGCCTACGCCGCTCCCCTGGGCTCGCTGGAAGCCGGCGCCGGCACCTTCGCCGGTTCGATCCCGCTGATCCTGAAGATGAACAGCGCCAACTCGCTGTCCACCCAGAAGGAAAACGCCGACCAGGCCGTCACCGCCTCGGTCCAGGACGCCCTGCGTCTGGGCTGCTCGGCCATCGGCTTCACCATCTATCCCGGCTCCGACTCCATGTACAACCAGTACGAGGAGTTCCGCGAGCTGTCGAAGGAGGCGAAGTCCTACGGCCTCGCCACCGTGCTGTGGTCCTACCCGCGCGGCGGCGCCGTCACCAAGGACGGCGAGCTGGCCATCGACGTGATCGGCTATGCCGCCCACATGGCCGCTCTGCTCGGCGCCCACATCATCAAGGTGAAGCTGCCGTCGGCCACGCTGGAGCAGCCGGAAGCCAAGAAGGTCTACGAGTCCAAGAACATCCCGATCGCCACCCAGGCGGAGCGGGTGAAGCACATCATGCAGTGCACCTTCAATGGCCGCCGCATCGTGGTCTTCTCCGGCGGCGCCACCAAGGGCGAGGACGCGGTGTTCGAGGACGCCCGCGCCATCCGTGACGGCGGCGGCAACGGCTCGATCATCGGCCGCAACGCCTTCCAGCGCCCGCGCGAGGATGCGCTGAAGCTGCTCGACCGGATCATGAAGATCTATCAGGGCCGGGAGTAACACTTGGCCAAGGGAAAGCCGGCGCAGGCGGAACCTCCCGCCTGCCGTCTGTACCTCGTGACGCCGCCGGCCCTGGAGCCGGCGGCGTTCGCGCCGCTTCTTCGGGAAGCCCTGGATGCCGGCGATGTCGCCTGCGTGCAGCTGCGTCTCAAGGACTGTTCCGAGGACGACATCCGTCGCGCCTGCGACCTGCTGCGCCCGATCGCGCAGGAGCGGGACGTCGCCTTCATCCTGAACGACCATCCGCGCCTTGCGCGGGAGACCGGCTGCGACGGCGTCCATGTCGGGCAGCAGGACACCCCCTATCGCGAGGCCCGCAAGATTCTCGGCAACGATGCCATCGTCGGCGTCACCTGCCATGACAGCCGCCATCTCGCCATGATCGCCGGCGAGGAGGGGGCCGATTACGTCGCCTTCGGCGCCTTCTTCCCCACCACCACCAAGACGGCCGAGTACAAGGCGGAGCCGGAGTTGCTGAGCTGGTGGTCGGAGCTGATGGAGGTGCCCTGTGTGGCGATCGGCGGCATCACCGCCGAGAATTGCGCGCCGCTGGTCACGGCCGGCGCCGATTTTCTGGCCGTGGTGAACGCCGTCTGGGGCCATCCCCAGGGTCCTGGCGCCGGAGTCCGGGCGCTGAACGCCGCCATTGAGGCCTCCACCGGGGCCGCACTCGCCGGTTGAACCGGCCGATTACCTGGACTCCCCGAAAATCATGGATCTTCTGACGCCCGAGTCGCTGGGCATCCTGTTCGCCGTCGGACTGCTGGCCGGCTTCGTCGATTCCATCGCCGGCGGCGGCGGTCTGCTGACCATTCCCGCCCTGCTGGCCGCCGGACTGTCGCCGGCCGAGGCGCTGGCCACCGGTAAGCTGCAGTCCAGCTTCGGGTCGCTGTCCGCCACCATCAAGTTCGTCCGCCGTGGCGAGGTCAATCCGGCCGCCATGCGCACGATGATCCTCTGCACCTTCGTTGGTGCGGGGGCTGGCGCCACGCTGGTGCAGATGCTGGATCCAAGCTTCCTGCGCGACGTCATCCCGATCCTGCTGATCGGTATCGCCATCTACCTGCTGCTGTCGCCCAAGGCCGGCGATGTCGACGCCCACCAGCGCATCGGCGAACATGCCTTCGCACTCAGCATCGGCACCGGCATCGGCTTCTATGACGGCTTCTTCGGGCCTGGCACCGGCACTTTCTTCGCCATCGCCTTCGTCTCGCTGCTGGGCCACAATCTGCGCAAGGCGACCGCCCACACCAAGGTTCTGAACCTGACCAGCAACGTGGCGTCGCTGCTGTTCTTCATCATCGGCGGCCATGTGCTGTGGACGGTGGGGCTGCTGATGGGCGTTGCCCAGTATATCGGCGCCCAGGTCGGCGCCCACATGGTGATCCGCAACGGCGCCCGAGTCGTCCGTCCGATGCTGGTCGTCGCCTCCGTCGTCATCACCGCCAAGCTGGTGTGGAGCGACGAACACAACATCCTGCGCGAGATCTTCGCCGCCGCCGTCGCCTGGATCGCCTGAC
Organism: Alphaproteobacteria bacterium; assembly: GCA_046570145.1. GTDB lineage: Bacteria > Pseudomonadota > Alphaproteobacteria > Azospirillales > Azospirillaceae > Azospirillum. Next base: position 14,660 of record JBKHVJ010000040.1, on the reverse strand, counting down.
GCGCCGGGTGCCGCCGGCGCTTTTTCTCCACTGAAATCCCTGGATAATTCCGCCGCAAGGCGGCGCCCCTGCCGGAGAGCCTGCTCCCGCCGGTGGTGGCGCCTTGCGGCCATTTTCGTTTTCCGTATTCCGCTTCCGATGCAGGGCCGCAACACTGCTTGTGCAGCCAACAAAAAGTGGTGGGCGGCTCTTTACGTAAGCGTCAGTTTGTGTATCATTGCGTCAACAACACAATTTGGGGAAGGAACCATGTCTCCGATGACGCTCAAGACACGCCTGATGACCGCCGCTGCCGCCCTTGCGGTGACCGCACCGATCGCGACCGCCTCCACGTCGTTCGCCGCCGGTTTCGCGTTGAAGGAGCAGAGCGTATCGGGCCAGGGCACCGCCTTTGCCGGCGTGACCGCCGGCGGCAACGGCGACGCCAGCTCCATGTATTACAATCCGGCGACCATGGGACTGGTCACGGGGATCGAGGCGGTGCAGACCGCCACCGGCGTCATCGTGAAGTCGAAGGTCGAAAGCGCCAGCGCCACGCGCGCCCGGCGGCTGGGCGGCACGGCGATCAGCGGCAACGCCTCGCCCGGCGACATCGCGCAGGACGCCATCGTCCCGGCCGGCTATTTCGTCTATTCGATCAACGACGACCTGAAGGTCGGCCTGTCGGCCAATGGCCCATGGGGCCTCGTCACCGATTACGGCGACAGCTGGATCGGCCGCTATCACGGTATCCGCTCCGACCTGCGCACCTATAATTTCGTGCCGACGGTGTCGTACCGGATCAACCCGATGATCACCATCGGCGGCGGCGTGCAGATCCAGTACGCCAAGGCCAAGCTGTCGCAGTCGTCGGACTTCGGCGCCAGCCGCCTTGGCCGTCCGGGCGCGCTCGACGTCAAGAGCGACGTGACCGGCGACGATTGGGGCTGGGGCGTCTCGCTGGGCGCCCTGATCGAACCGATGAAGGGCACGCGCATCGGCATCGGCTACCGGTCGGCGGTCAAGCACACGCTGACCGGCAACATCTCCTTCACCGGCCTGCCGCCGGCGCTGGCCGGCGCACTGCCCTCTCAGAGCGCCAACGCCGACCTGATCACGCCGGAAATCGCCTCCATCGGCCTGTACCACGAGGTGAACGACCGCTGGGCGGTGATGGCCGACGTGCAGTGGACCAACTGGTCGCGCTTCAAGGAACTGCGCGTCAACATCGCCAACCCGGCGCTCACCTCCGTGACGGAGGAGCACTGGAAGGACACCTGGTATTACGCGCTGGGCACCTCCTACAAGGTGACCGACAAGCTGACGCTGCGCGGCGGCATCGCCTTCGACAAGAGTGCGGTCGACGTCGAGTTCCGCACGCCCCGCATTCCGGAACAGAACCGCTACTGGCTGTCGGTCGGCGCCGGCTACCAGGTGACCGACAGCCTGCGCGTCGACGCCGCCTACTCCCACGTCTTCGTGCCGAAGGCCTCGGTCAACCTGACCGACGACCTGACCGGCGCCGAAGCCGGCCGCGGCAACCTGACCGCGGAGTACAAGAACGGCATCGACCTGATCGGCCTGCAGGCGAAGTTCACGTTCTGAGGTTAAGCACCCTCTCCCCCACCAATCATCCCCACCGGGGAGAAGGGATGCTTGGTGGGGGGAGGGACACGCGGCGAGGATTTTCAAGAGCCGCGCACCTCCCGTTTCCTATCGAATCCACGCTTTGCATCCCCCTCACCCCGACCCTCTCCCCAGGAGGAGAGGGGGATACCCCCCTCAGAACCCCGCCACCGGCAGCCACAGCACCTGTTCGATGCTGTCGGCCCCGCTGCACAGCATCGCCAGCCGGTCGAAGCCCATGGCGATTCCGCTGCTCTGCGGCATGCCATGTTCCAGCGCGGCGAGGAAATCCTCGTCCACCGGGAAGCGTTCGCCGTAAAGACGCTCCTTCAGCTCCATGTCGGCCTCGAAGCGGGCGCGCTGCACCGCCGGGTCGGTCAACTCCCCGAAGGCGTTCGCCAGTTCCAGGCCGCAGGCATACAGTTCGAACCGTTCGGCCAGTCGCGGGTCCTCCGGCTTCGGCCGCGACAGCGCCGCCATGCACAGCGGATAGTCGGTCAGCACGCAAGGCACGCCGTCACCCAGATGCGGCTCGATCCAGTCGAACATGATGCGGAAGACGATGTCCTCCCAGCGGTCACCCGCATGCGGGGCGATGCCGATGCGCGCGGCCTCCGCCGCCAGCGCCGCCGGATCGGGATCGTGGCTGCCGTCATAGGTCGCCATCAGGTCGATGCCCGCATACTCCCGGAACGCGTCCGGCACCGTCAGCACCCGCCAGACGCCGAAGGGATCGCAGGTCATGCCGTGGAACGTGAAGCTCCGCCGCCCACCGGCTTCCGCCCCTGCGCGCAGCAACTCCTGGCAATCCTCGATCAGGGTGCGGTAGCCGTCGCCCGCCCGATACCATTCCAGCATCGAGAATTCCGGCGCGTGGGTGCCCGACCGTTCGCCGTTGCGGTAGACATGCGCCAACTGCCACAGCCGCGGCACGCCCGCGACCAGCAGCTTCTTCATGGCGAATTCGGGGCTGGTGTGCAGGTAGAGAGGCCGGCGGTCTTCCGGATGGGGTCCCTGCAGTTCGGTGGCGAAGGCCTGGAGGTGCGGCTCCATTCCAGGCGACACCTGCAGGGCCGGCGTATCCACCTCGACGAAGGCAAGCTCCTCGAACACGCGACGGACGGCGTTCAGCACCCGGCCGCGCACAGCCAGATAGGGCCGGCGCCGGGCCAGCGCCTCGGGATGCCAGGAAGGAAGCTCGGGGGATCGGTGGGCGGGCATGCGGCGCGCTCTTCTGCAAAGTCGAAAGGGGTGCCGGCGCATCAGAGCACCCACGGGCGGCGTACTCAAGCCGGCTCGCCATTGGTCACAACCCCCTGCTCCCCGTTCGCGGTTTTGCCGCCTCCGCTTACCGCCGGCCGCCGCGCCGTGGTAAACTCCGCCCATCGCCGGCCGGTCGTGACGATCGGGACGAATGGAACAGTGGACAGAGGCGGCAAAAACGTTCCAAACGTCGCATTGTTGGAAAAATTCTAAACTGGCCGCCCCTATTCGCCGAGGAATCGTCCGCCAATCGCCCGGATCGCCCGCCGTTACCGTTCCGCGCCGTTGCCTATGGGCGGTCAAGCTGGTAGGGTCCGCGCCGCCCTGATTCTGGAATTCACGAGTACGCCATGAAGGTCAATGCCAACACGATGCGCCCCGGCCATGTGCTGGAGCACAACGGTAAGCTCTGGGTCATCACCAAAACCGCCATCGTGCAGCCTGGCAAGGGCGGCGCCTTCATCCAGCTGGAAATGAAGGACGTTCGCACCGGCAACAAGTCGATCGAGCGGTTCCGCACCCAGGAGACCGTTGAGCGCGCTCGCCTGGACGAGCATGAGATGACCTTCCTCTTCGCCGAAGGCGACAGCTTCACCTTCATGGACAAGGAAAGCTTCGAGCAGGTCGCCATCCCGCGCGACATCATCGGCGAACCGGCCGTCTTCCTGCAGGACGGCATGGAAGTCACGGTGCAGAGCCATGAAGGCTCGCCGCTGGGCGTCGAGATCCCCGGCAAGGTCACGCTGCTGATCACCGAATCCGACCCGGTGGTGAAGGGCCAGACGGCCTCTTCCTCCTACAAGCCGGCCAAGCTGGAGAACGGCGTGTCGATCCTGGTTCCGCCGCACATCGAGGCCGGGACCCGCGTGGTCGTCGACACCGCCACCGGCGAATACGTCGAACGCGCGAAGGACTGATCCTTCCCAGGTCGGTTCTGCCATCACCGGTCTTCGCCAAGTGCGGAGGCCGGTGTATTGTTTTCTGGTTCCTGCATAAAACGGTACACCAACACCCATGGCCACCCGCTCCGCTCTCATCAACGTCATGGTCCGCGCCGCCGAAAAGGCAGCCCGGGGTCTCGTCCGCGACTTCGGCGAGGTCGAACACCTCCAGGTGTCGCGCAAGGGGCCGGCCGACTTCGTGTCCGCCGCCGACCTGAAGGCCGAACGCACCCTGCGCGAGGAACTGCAGAAGGCGCGTCCCGAATTCGGCTTCCTGATGGAGGAGAGCGGCGCGTCCAAGGGCAGCGACGCCGAGGCGCGCTGGATCGTCGACCCGCTCGACGGCACCACCAACTTCCTGCACGGCCTGCCGCACTGGGCGATCTCCATCGCCGCCGAGCGCAATGGCGAGATCGTCGCCGGCGTCATCTACGCCCCCATCGGCGACCAGCTGTTCTGGGCCGAGAAGGGCGCCGGCGCCTTCGTCAACCACACCCGCCTGCGCGTCTCCGAACGCCGCCGGCTGGAAGATTGCGTGATCGCCACCGGCATCCCCTTCAAGGGCCGCGGCGACCATGCCGGCTTCCTGAAAGAGCAGGAGGCGGTGATGAAGGAGGTCGCGGGCATCCGCCGCTTCGGTGCCGCCTCGCTCGACCTCGCCTACACCGCCGCCGGCCGCTTCGATGCCTATTGGGAACGTGGGCTCGCTCCGTGGGACTGCGCCGCCGGCGTGCTGATGGTCACCGAGGCCGGCGGTTTCGTCGGCGAGATCGAGGGTGGCCGCAACCCGGTCTTCACCGGCAACGTGCTGGCCGCCAACAGCCATCTCCAGGTTCCGGTCGCCCGCCTGCTGAAGTCCGCCAAGGGCTGAGCCCCGCGCCCGCACCGGCACGCCCTCCAGCCCGTCCCGGCCCGAATCGGGGCGGGACGGATGAGCGGTTGTCGCTGGTGCGATCGATAGGCTATGGTTTGCATGACAAGGGTTTAACGGGACGCATCGTTTTGGGCCGCTGGGGACACGCCGACCGCAAGCACCGTGCCATCGCCGCCGCGCTGTGCGCGGCCTGGGTGCTGCATCCTGCCGCCCTGTCGGCCGCGGCTCCTGCGAATGCAGCTCCGGCAAACGCTCAGGTCGCCGCCGGGCTGACGCTGGAAAATGCGGTTCCGCTGTCCGTTCCCCCGCGCCCCAACCTGCGTACCCCGCCGGCCGTCAAGGCGCCGCCACGCCTCGTCCTGCCGCAGCCGCTCGAAGCACCTCCCCCGCCGGTGATGACCGAAGGCCCGGCCCAGCCGCCAGCCTCCGGGCCGGCAGCGCCGTCCGCCCCGGATGTCGCCGCAGCGCCGCCGCAGGCAGCCTCGACGCAACCGCCCGGACCCGAATTGGCATCTCCGCGGACCGATACCGCGGCATTGCCCCCTCCCCCGGAAGCGGCACCCCCTGCGGCGACGCTGCCACCTTCGAGCGTTTTGAGCCTTGTGTTCCCGGCCGACACCACCAATCTGCCGGATACCGCGGACGCCACGGTCGACCGGATCGTCGAACGGCTTCGCGCCAGCGACACCGCCCGTCTGCAGTTGCGCTCCTATGCCAGCGGCACCGCGGACACGGCGCGGGAGGCTCGGCAGCGGTCGCTCGCCCGGGCGCTGGCCCTGCGGGAGCGGCTGACCGCCTTCGGCATCCGCAGCAGCCGGGTCGATGTCCGCGCCTTGGGCCTCGACGAGGCCGGTGGGACGCCGGACCGGATCGATGTTGTCTTCTTGAACGAGTAGCGCTCCACCCGTGGGCCCACCCGTGGGCGAGGTCAGAGCGGAACACCCCTTCGGAGCATCATGACCGCCACAACCCCGACGACCCGACCGCTGGAGGTATCCTCCCTCATGACACGCCCGGAGCGGTTCCTGACCCGGATGATCCTGTTCCTGGTGGTGGTCGGTGCCGTGTGCGGACTGCTGTTCCCGGCCTTGCGAGCGGCCTTCCTGAACAACGCGCCGCTGAACGGGGTCATCCTGGCGACGCTGCTGGCCGGCATCGCCTTCATCTTCCGCCAAGTCCTGATGCTGCGCCCCGAAGTGGCATGGCTGGAGCAGTACCAGAGCGGCGTCGCCCCCACCTCGCTGCAGGAACCGGTGCTGCTGGCCCCGATGGCCCGCATGCTGGGCGAACGGCGCGGCCGGCTGACCCTGTCGGCGCTGTCGATGCGCTCGCTGCTGGACGGCATCGCCTCACGGCTGGACGAATCACGGGAACTGTCGCGCTACCTGATCGGGCTGCTGATCTTCCTCGGCCTGCTCGGCACCTTCTGGGGGTTGCTGCACACGGTCCAGTCGGTGGGTGGCGTCATCGGCAGCCTGTCGGTGCAGGGCGGCGACGTCGGCACCATGTTCTCCCATCTGCAGCAGGGGCTGGAAGCGCCGCTGGTCGGCATGGGAACCGCCTTCTCCTCCTCGCTGTTCGGCCTTGCCGGGTCTCTGGTGCTGGGCTTCCTTGAACTTCAGGCCAGCCAGGCCCACAACCGCTTCTTCCAGGATCTGGAGGACTGGCTGTCCAGCGCCACCCGGCTGTCGAGCGGTGCGGCCGGCGGGCTCGAGTCGGGCGATCATGCCGCCTCCGCCTACCTGACCGCCCTGCTGGAGCAGACCGCGGAAAATCTGGACTCGCTCCAGCGCACCGTCGCCACCGCCGAGGAAGGCCGGCGCGCCGCCAACGCCAACCTGATGGCGCTGACCGAGCGGCTGTCGAGCCTCACCGACCATATGCGGGCCGAACAGCAGCTTCTCCTGCGGCTGGGCGAGAACCAGCTTGAGGTGAGGAGCCTGCTAGACCGGCTGGCGGAAACGGCGGGCGGCGGCTTCGACGACGCGTCGCGGCAGCATCTGCGCAACATGGACATCTATCTCGCCCGGATCGTCGAGGAGTCCTCCAACGGCCGCGTCCAGGCGGTGCAGGAGATCCGCAGCGAGATCAAGCTGCTGGCCCGGACCATCGCCGCATTGGCCGAAGAAGCCGATCAGCAGCAGCGCTGATACCCAGACACCAAGGACCAACGCCGGGAGCACCCATGGCCAGCATCAGCCGCCGCAACGGCCATCGCGACGCCAGCGCCTGGCCCGGCTGGGTCGACGCCCTGTCGTCCCTGGTGATGGTCGTCATCTTCCTGCTGATGGTCTTCATCGTCACCCAGTTCTACCTCGCCACCGCGCTGACCGGCCGCGACGAGCAGTTGACCGTCCTCAATCGCAAGATCGCGGAAATGAACGACCTGCTGGCGATGGAGCGGGAGGCGAACGCCGATCTTCGCGTCAACATCACCCAGCTGTCGACCGAGTTGCAGACCTCCGTCGCCTCGCGCGACGACATGACCCTGTCGCTGAGCCAGTTGCAGGATGACCGCGACCGCACCGCCCGCACGCTGGAGGAATTGCAGCGCAACGTCCGAGTCGACCGCGAGGCGCTGGATTTGAAGCTGAAGGAAATCCTCAGCCTGCAGGCCGACATCAAGGCCCTGCGCGAGGCCCGGCAGAAGCTGGAGGGCGAACTCGCCGCAGCAGCCGCAACCGCAAAGCTGACCGAGCAGCAGCGCCAGGCTCTGCTGGGCGAACTCGGCACCACCCGTGACCGGGCCAAGGCGCTGGAGTCGGAACTGGCCTCCGCCACGGAAAAGACGATGCTGGCGCAAAAGGAGATCGACCAGCGCGACATCCGGCTGAAGTCGCTCGAATCGCAGCTGACCGACAGCCGGACCGAGGCCCGTAAGGAGCTGGAGCAGCGCGATCTGCGAATCCGCGATCTGATGGCCTCGCTGACCGGCGAGCAGGCCGAGGGCACCCGGAGCAAGCAGCAGATCGACCTGCTGAACCAGCAGCTTCTGGCACTCCGCGAGCAACTGGCCCGCATCGGCGCGGCGCTGGAGGTATCGGAAAAGGCCTCGGCCGAGCAGAAGGTACAGATCGCGGAGCTTGGCGCGCGCCTCAATCAGGCGCTCGCCGCCAAGGTTCAGGACCTCGCCCGCTACCGGTCGGAGTTCTTCGGCCGGGTCCGCGAGGCGCTGGGCAGCCGTCCGGACGTGCGGATCGTCGGCGACCGCTTCGTCTTCCAATCCGAACTGCTGTTCCCGTCAGGTTCGGCGACGTTGGAGGAGGCCGGCAAGCAGCGTTTGGCCGACCTCGCCCGCACGCTGATCGAGATCGGCAAGGCGATCCCGTCCGACAGCAACTGGGTCCTGCGGGTGGACGGCCACACCGACATCAAGCCGGTGCGCTTCCAGTTCGCCTCCAACTGGGAACTGTCCTCGGCACGGGCGTTGTCGGTGGTGAAGTTCCTGGTCGATCAGGGCATCCCGGCGGAACGGCTCGCGGCGGCGGCCTTCGGCGAGTTCCAGCCCATCGACCCCGGCACCTCGGACGAGGCGCTGGCGAAGAACCGCCGGATCGAGATCAAGCTGGATCAGCGATAAGAGTCGGAGGGCTCAGCCCTTCCATTCCTCGCGCAGGATCGCATAGAGGACATGGTCGCGCCATGCGCCGTCGATGCGCAGATAGCCGCGGGCATAGCCTTCGTGGCCGAAGCCGACCTTTTCCAGCAGGCCGCGGCTCGGCAGGTTGGTCGGCAGGCAGGCGGCTTCGACCCGGTGCAGGCCAAGCTGACCGAAGGCGAACTCCAGGACCAGCCGGGTGCCGCCCGACACGTAGCCGTTGCGGGCATAGGGCTGGCCGGCCCAGTAGCCGAGCGTCCCCATCTGTGCCACGCCGCGCCGGATGTTGGTCAGGCCGAGCCCGCCGACCAGGGCGTCGGTTCCCCGGTCGAAGATCAGGAAGCTGTAGCCGAGATCGTCCCGCCACTCCTGGGCCTGCCGCCGCAGCCGCCGGGAGAAGGCGGTCCGCGTCAGGGCGTCGGCCGGCCAGGTGGGTTCCCACGGGGTGAGGAAGTCGCGCGAGGCGGCGCGGAGGTCCGCCCATTCCCGCCAGTCGCGCGGCAACGGCGGCCGGATGTAGCAACGCGGTCCATCGAGCCGGATCGCGGGCGGGCTGATGAGGCCGCTGCCGAGGAGGCGGATCATGAGTGCGGCCCCCACCAATTCCCTCTCCCCCCTACCGCAAGCCCTGCTTGCGGTAGGGGGGAGAGGGTTAGGATGAGGGGGATCCGCCGGCCGGACGGTCCACGCGATGCATCCCCCTCACCCCGCCCCCCTCCCCGGGGGGGAGAGGGAGAAAATTGCGGGGGGATAGGGGGGGCGGCCACCGTCTTCATCGTCAGGCAAGACGCTCCGCGATGCGGTCGTAGCTTTCCAGCTTGGCGATCGGGCCGAGGGCCGCGACGGTCGGACGGCCGGCGCGCAGTCGGCTGGCGGCCTTGACCACGGAATCGCGGTCGACGCCGTCGATCTTCGCCACGATCTCTTCCACCGGAACCGGGCGGTCATAGATCAGGATCTGCTGACCCAGCTGCTCGCAACGCGACATGGAGCTTTCCAGCGCCATCAACGTCCCGGCTTTCAACTGGGCGCGGGCGCGAGCAACCTCGTCCTCGGTGACGTCGGCGCCGACCTTGGCGATCTCGTCGCAGACAACGGGGATCAGTTCCGCCACTTCGTCCTCGCCGGTGCCGGCATAGACGCCGAACAGGCCGCCGTCATGGTAGCCGCCGGTGAAGGTGTAGATGGAATAGACCAGCCCGCGCTTCTCCCGCACCTCCTGGAACAGGCGGGACGACATGCCCCCGCCCAGCAGGGTGGAGAGCACCGAATGGGCGTAGAAGTCCGGATCATGGACGCCCACCCCGTCGAAGCCGAGCACGAGGTGCATCTGCTCCAGGTCGCGGTCCTCACGGAAGTCGCCGCCGGCATAGCTGGCGGGTTCCGGCTTGGGCGGGGCGCCGCTCGGCAGGTCGCCGAATGCCTTGAACGCGAGATCGACCATGCGGTCATGCTCGATCCGGCCGGCGGCGCTCAGCACCATGCCGGGGGCGCCGTAATGGCCGGCGATGTAGTCGACCAGAGCCTCGCGCGGCAGGGCGCCGACGATCTCCGCCGAGCCCAGCACCGGACGGCCGATGGCCTGCCCCGGATAGGCGGTGGACTGGAAATGGTCGAAGATGATGTCGTCGGGCGTATCGGCGCTCTGGCCGATCTCCTGCAGCACCACCGTGCGCTCGCGCACCAGCTCCTCGGCGTCCAGCGTGGAGTGCTGGATCATGTCGGACAGGATGTCGAGCGCCAGCGGCGCATCCTCGTGCAGGACCTTGGCGTAGTAGGCGGTCTGCTCGCGGGTGGTGTAGGCGTTCAGCTGTCCGCCGACATTCTCGATCTCTTCGGAGATGCGGAAGGCCGAGCGGCGGCCGGTGCCCTTGAACAGCATATGTTCGACGAGGTGGGCGACGCCATTGACGCTCGCCGCCTCGTTGCGGGTGCCAACCCCGACCCAGCAGCCGAGCGAAACGGACTGCACGTCGGGCATGGTGTCGGTCGCGACGCGAAGCCCGTTGGGCAACGTCGTCACACGAATGGAACTCATGCGGCCTCCTGGGCGGCGCGGGCGCGCGCGATGACGAAGTCCTGAACCGCCGCCAGATCGTTCGGCAGTTCGGACAGGCGCTCCTCGCGCACATAAAGATCGGACAGACGCGGCGGCAGCTCCGGCCGGCGGCCGGTCGCCTTCTCCACCGCGTCGGGGAACTTGGCGGGATGGGCGGTGGCGAGAACCACCAGGGGAACGGTCGGATCGACCCGGCCGGCCGCGACCGCGGCCTTGGACGCCCCGATGCCGACCGCCGTGTGCGGGTCGAGCAGGTAGAGGCTGCCCTTCCAAACATCGGCGATGGTCGCCATGGTGGCGGCCTCGTCCACCCGATGGCCGGAGAAGATGGCCAGCGCGCGGGCAAGCTGCGCGTCGGTCACCGCGAACTTGCCCTCGGTGCGGAAGCGGTTCAACGCCTCCGTCACCGCGGTGCCGTCGCGGTCGAGCAGGTCGAACAGCAGCCGCTCGAAGTTGGAAGAGATCTGGATGTCCATGCTGGGAGACAAGGTAGGCACGACAGGCGCCGCGACCATGCTCCCGCTGGCGAAAAAGCGCGCCAGGATATCGTTGCTGTTGGAGCCGACCACCAGCGTCTCCACCGGCAGCCCCATGGCGCGGGCGCCGTAGGCGGCATAGACGTTGCCGAAATTGCCGGTCGGCACCGTGAAGGCGATCTTCCGGTCGGGTGCGCCCAGCGCCACCGCGGCGGTGAAGTAATAGACGATCTGGGCCATGATGCGGGCCCAGTTGATCGAGTTCACCGCCGACAGCCCCATCCGGTCGCGGAAGGCGCCGTCGTTGAACATCGCCTTCACGAGGTCCTGGCAATCGTCGAAGGTGCCGTCCAGCGCGATGTTGTGGACGTTTGACGACAGCACGCTGGTCATCTGCCGGCGCTGCACCTCGGACGTGCGGCCCTTGGGATGCAGGATGAAGATGTCGACGTTCTGGCGGTCGCGGCAGGCCTCGATGGCGGCGGAGCCGGTGTCGCCGGAGGTGGCGCCGACGATGGTCACGCGCTGTCCGCGCTTGGCCAGCACATGGTCGAACAGGCGGCCGAGCAGCTGCAACGCCACGTCCTTGAAGGCGAGCGTCGGTCCGTGGAACAGCTCCAGCACCCAGGTCGTCGGGTCGACCTGCACCAGCGGGGTCACCGCGGCATGGTCGAAGCTGGCATAGGCGTCGCGGACGATGGCGCGGAACTCGTCCTCGGCGATGGAGCCGCCCAGGAAGGGCAGCATCACGCGGACGGCGATCTCGCTGTAGGGCAGACCGCGCATGGCACGAATGTCGTCGGCCGTGAATTGCGGCCAGCTTTCCGGCACATAGAGGCCGCCGTCGCGCGCCAGCCCGGCCAGGAGGACGTCTTCAAAACCCAGGACCGGGGCCGCGCCCCGCGTGCTGACGTACCGCACCGCTTACACTCCGTCCGATGAAGTGGGCATAGTTAGCGAGGACCCCGCCCGCACGCAAGCGGTGCGGGACGCACGGCGCATATTCCGTCCGGTTGGAGCCGCTCCGTGGCTCTGGATGGGACATTTGGAACACCGTGAAACGGTTTTCCGGGTGCTGTTCAGTGTTCCATCCGGGCCGGAGCCTTTCACGCGGCCTCCTCCACCGCGTCATCCTCCGTGCGCCGGCGCACCAGGGAAGCCGCGCGTTCCAGCACTTCCGGACCGGCGCCGGGACGGTGGGCGTTCTCGGCGATGTGGCGGCGGTAGGCGCGGGCGCCGGGCAGGCCCTGGAACAGGCCGAGCATGTGGCGGGTGATGGAGGACAGCGGCGTGCCGCGCGCCATGCGCGCCTCGATGTAAGGCAGCATCGCCTCGATCACCGCATGACGGTCGGGGCCGGGCTCCCCGCCCATCAGGCGGCGGTCGGCGTCGGCCAGCAGACAGGGTGTTTCATAGGCGGCGCGGCCGATCATCACGCTGTCGACCTTGCCCAGATGCAGCGAAGCCTCGTCCAGCGTGCGGATGCCGCCGTTGATGGCGATGGTGAGCTGCGGGTACTCCGCCTTCAGCCGGTGGACGAGGTCGTAACGCAGCGGCGGGATGTCGCGGTTCTCCTTGGGGCTGAGGCCCTTCAGCCAAGCCTTGCGGGCATGGACGATGAAGTGGGTGCAGCCGGCGGCGGAGACGGTGCGGATGAAATGGTCCAGCGTCGGCCATTCCTCCATCTCGTCGATGGCGATGCGCGACTTGACGGTGACGGGGATCGACACCGCGTCGCGCATGGCGCCGACCAGCCGTGCCACCAGATCGGGCTCCGCCATCAGGCAGGCGCCGAAGCGGCCGGACTGCACGCGGTCGCTGGGGCAGCCGACGTTCAGGTTCACCTCGTCATAGCCCCACTCCTCGGCGATGCGGGCGCAGGCGGCGAGGTCCGCCGGGTCCGACCCACCGAGCTGGAGCGCCACCGGATGTTCCGCCGCATCGAAGCCCAGCAGCCGCTCGCGGTCGCCATGCAGCACGGCGCCGGTGGTCACCATCTCGGTGTAGAGCAGGGTCGAACGCGACAGCAGACGGTGGAAGTACCGGCAATGCCGGTCGGTCCAGTCCATCATCGGGGCGACGCTGAGGGGGATGGCGGTTGCGGCGAGGTTCGGAGCGGTCATAGCGGTCAGCTCTGCTGCGGCCGGAAAGATCAGGATGGGCGAAACCGGTTCGGCGGGCAACCGCCCGGCAAAAATTCGCCAAACGCAAAAGGCCCGGCATTACAGCCGGGCCTTCTAAGCTTGTCGCGCACCTTGGAGAAGGTGGCGTCCCCGACGGGAGTCGAACCCGTGTCGCCGCCGTGAAAGGGCGGTGTCCTAGGCCTCTAGACGACGGGGACGTCGTTCGCGGTGACGCGCTTTCTAAAGATCGGAGCCGGAGAGCGCAAGCGCTTTTTTGCATCCACCGATACTTTTTTGAAGGGCGAGGGTCGGCGCCCCCCCCTGCCCCACCACCTCCTAGAAATCTCACGCCGACCGCGCGGGCGCCGCGTCGTCGATCAGCAGTTGGACGCCCTCCGCGCCGTTCCAGCGGTCGATGCGCAGCACCCCGGCGAGGTGGAAGGGGGTGCCGCGGCCCGTCAGCAGGGCCTGCCCCATGTCGCTGTCCAGCGCGCGGAACGCGATGGCCTTCAGCCGGGCGCCGTCGTTGCCCTGCAGGATGCAGCGGACATGGTTGGCGCCCACGACATCGGCACGCACGACGCGGGCGTCGGCGATGGCGAAGCGCGGTTCGGAGTTGCCGGTGCCGTAGGGACCGAGCTTGTCGAGCATGGTCACCAGACCGACGCTGGCGCCGCCGACCGACAGGGCGCCGTCCAGTTCCAGCGTCGGCACCAGCGGGGCGGCGGAGACCTGTTCGGAGATGCGGCTGTGCAGGAAGTCGCGCAGCGCGTCGATCTTGTCGCCGGCCACGGTGAAGCCGGCCGCCATGCGGTGGCCGCCGCCGGCCAGCAGCAGACCTTCCTGCCGGGCGGCGATCACCGCGGCACCGAGGTCGACACCGCGTACCGAGCGGCCGGACGCCTTGCCGATGACGGTGCCGTCGGCGGTTTCCTCCAGGGCGACGACGCAGGCCGGGCGGCTGTAGCGCTCCTTCAGGCGGGCGGCGACGATGCCGATGACGCCGGGATGCCAGCCGGCACCGGTGACGAAGACCAGATCGGTCTCCCGGCCGCCTTCGGCGGCGACGCGCTCCAGCGCCTCGTCGAGGACCGCCTGCTCGATGGTGCGGCGTTCGGCGTTATGGCCTTCCAGCCGTTGGGCGAGTTCCATCGCCTCCAACGGGTCGTCGGTGGACAGCAGGCGGGCGCCGAGGTCGGACGCCCCCACCCGGCCGCCCGCATTCACGCGGGGCCCGAGGACATAGCCGGCATGGTAGGCGTCGGGCTTCTCCTTCACCCCGGCCACGTCGGACAGGGCGGCGAGGCCGGGATTGGCGCGGCGCGCCATCACCTTCAGCCCCTGCGCCACCAGCGCGCGGTTCAGGCCGGTCAGCGGGACCACGTCGCACACCGTTCCAAGAGCCACGAGGTCGAGCCATTCCATCAGGTTGGGCTCCGGCCGGTCGCGGTAGAAGCCGGTTGTCCGCAGCGCCCGGTTGACGGCGACGATGGTGATGAAGGTGACGCCGGCGGCGCACAGCGTGCGATAGGCGCCGTCCTCGTCCAGCCGGTTGGGGTTGACCAGGGCGACGGCGGGCGGCAGGCGTGGCTCGGCGGCGTGGTGGTCGAGCACGACGACCTCCAGACCGGCGTCGGCGGCGGCCTCCAGCGCGGCGAAGGCGGAGATGCCGCAATCGACGGTGACCACCAGCCGCACCCCCTCCCCTTTCAGCCGCAGCA
>JBKHVJ010000039.1:0-4259 GCA_046570145.1 Alphaproteobacteria bacterium | reverse complement strand
CGTCCGATGCGAGATAGACGGCGAGCTTCGCCACCTCCTCCGCCGTGCCGAGCCGGCCCATCGGCTGGCGGGCGACGAAGGCGGCGCGCGCGGTGTCGTAATCGCCCAGCGCCCGCATGCGGTCGTGCAGCGACGGGCTGTCCACCGTGCCCGGACAGATGGCGTTCACGCGGAGGCCGCGGGTGACATAATCGGCGGCGACCGACTTGGTCAGGCCGATCACCGCGGCCTTTGTGGTGCCGTAGATGAAGCGGTTGGGCGCCCCGATGATCGAAGAGGCGACCGACGACATGTTGACGATCGATCCGCCGCCCGCCTCCAGCATTCCCGGCAGGAAGGCGCGGATCATCCGGTACATCGAGCGGACGTTCAGCGTGACGGAAAAGTCGAACGCATCCTCGTCGCAGTCCAGCACGGTGCCGGCATGGACATAGCCGGCGCAGTTGAACAGCACCGACGGCGCCGGCACCTCCGCCGCGAAGGCCCGGATCGCCGCGGGATCGCAGACGTCGAGGCGGCGGGTGACGATGCCGGGGGTGCCGGCCAACTCCTCCAGCAGCCCGTCGTTGATGTCGGTCGCCAGAACGCTGGCGCCCTCCTCCGCGAAGGCAAGGGCGGCGGCGCGCCCCATGCCCTGCGCCGCGGCGGTGACGATGGCGGTCTTGCCCTGCAGTCTTCCAGCCATGCCGGTCATCTCCTCAGCTTGCAAGCCAATGGTGGACGAAGCCCGCCTCCCGCTCCAGCAGGCGGCCCAGGCGGATCAGGCGCCGCTCCTCGCCCGGCCGGGCGATCAGCTGGATGCCGAAAGGCAGCCCTTCCCCGCCCACCGGCAGGGTCAGCACCGGGAAGCCCACCAGCGTGACGATGGCGGTGACGCCGAGATAATCGAGGATGGTCTCCACCGGCCGGCCGTCGATCTCCGTCACCTCGCCCTCCGCGTTCGGCCAGGGCAGCACGCCGCAGGCCGGTGCGGCCAGCACGTCGATGTCCTCGAACAGCGCCACGAAGCGGCGGTAGAGGGCGGTGCGGGCGGCCTGCGCCTCCAGATAGGCATCGGCGGTGATGCCGGCGCCGGCCTCGATGTTCCAGCGGATGGTGTCGGTCAGATCGTCGCCATGCTTCGCCAGCATCGGCCCGAAGGCGTGTCGGGTCTGCGCCGCGCGCAGCGTGCGGAAGGTGGCCATGGCGTCGCCGCAGTCGGGATGGCGGCGTGCAACCGGCCCGACGACGCGCTCCAGCCGGGCGACCGCCTCGGCGAAACGTTCCCGCACCGCCTGGGACACCGTGGCCGCGCCGAAATCGGCGGTGGCGCCAAGCCGCGACTCCGATCCGTCGTCGCGGTCGCCGAACAGCGAGGTCGGGTCGCGCAGGTCGCTGCCGGCCATCGCCGACAGCAGCAGTGCGCAGTCTTCGGTGTCGCGCGCCAGAACGCCGTGGGTCGCCAGCGTGTCCCACCCCAGGGCGCGGCCCGGCGCCGGGATCAGCCCCGGTGTCGGCCTGATCGAGGCGATGCCGCAGAAGCTCGCCGGCACCCGCACCGATCCGCCGAAATCGGTGCCGTGCGCCAGCGGCGCCATGCCGACGGCCACCGCCGCCGCCGACCCGCCGCTCGACCCGCCGGAAGTCAGCACGGGATCGACGGGGTTGCAGGTCGGCCCGTACAGGCGGTTTCGGCAGACGGCGCCAAAGCCGAATTCCGGCGTGTTGGTCTTGCCGATGACGATGCCGCCCGCCGCCTCGATCCGCGCCCCGGCGATGTC
The DNA here is from genome assembly GCA_046570145.1 of Alphaproteobacteria bacterium. GTDB lineage: Bacteria > Pseudomonadota > Alphaproteobacteria > Azospirillales > Azospirillaceae > Azospirillum. The sequence goes on along the minus strand of JBKHVJ010000039.1, from coordinate 2,499 downwards.
GCTGGTGGTCGGTACATGATCGGCATAGAGCGCCGAGCCGTAGGTGGTGCGGATGCCGGCGGTGTCGGTCAGGTCCTTCACCGCCACCGGCAGCCCGTGCAGCGGCCCGACCGGCGCCGGGGCCGCGTCCAGCGCGTCGGCGCGGGCCAGGGCCTCGTCGGCGGCCACGGTGATGAAGGCCGACAGTTCCGGCTCCTTCGCCGCGATACGCGCAAGATGCGCCTCCACCGCCTCCCGCGCCGACAGCTCCCGCCGCGCCAGTCTCGCCGCCAAGCCGGCAGCGTTCTCCCGCCACAGGGCCCGTCCCAGGCCGTCATGTCCTTCGCTCACTGCATCCTCCCGTTTCCGGCTCGAACCGTACCGCGAAACCGGTGGTATGCGAAACAATGCAGAGCGCCGTCAGCGCTGGCGGCCGGCCGACGCGCGGCAGTCGTCCAGGATGTTGCCGACGGTCACCCGCTCCCGCTCGTCCATGGCAAGGCGCCAACGGGCCTTCACCAGGATCCAGTCGGTGACATAGAGGCAGATGCCGTCCCGCTTCGGCGGCAGCCACTCCTCCGGCCCCTTGGAGCCCTTGGCACGGTTGGCCTCACGGCTGGAGGCCAGCAGGGTCCGCGGATCGCTGGTATCGTTGGCGTAGGCGGCGCGCCGTTCCCGGCTCCAGTCGTAGCCGCCGCTGGCATAGGCCTCCTCCAGCGGAACCCGGTGGTCGATGTCGACCATCTGCGGATCGGTGTAGCGCTCCCCGGTGTAGGGGTCGAGCCAGTCGCCGGACTTCACGCTGCACCCCTTGGCGTCGAGCGTCGCCGGGCGGCGCGAGTCGCGGATCAGAACCTTTTCGCGCGCGTTCAGGCAACCGCCCTCCAGCGCCAGCCAGTGCGGCCACTCCTCCCGCTCATAGCCGCGGCGCCTTTCCGGTTCCACTTGGATGGCGTCGAGTTGGCGGGTCACCTCGGCATAATCGATCCGGTCGGATGCACGGGCGATGATCGGCGGCGGCGGTTCGGCGGTCTCCTGCTTGCGCGGCTGGCGGGGGCGCTGCGTCTCCTGGCCCAGCAGACCGTCGAGCGTACCGGGCGGCAGGATATGCAGCCGCTCCGCCAGCGCAATGGCGGCAAGCACGGCAAGGACGACGAACAGGCCCCGCAGGGTCAGGGAACGGCGGCGGGCCACGTCAGCGCCGCTGCTTTTTATCCCCTCTCCCCCCGGGGAGAGGGGGATGCAGGTCTCTCCGGGCGCCAGCTTCCAAGTTTCTCATCCCATCGCCAATCCGCCCCCTCATACTCCGGCAATACCCCGACCTCAAGGCATGCGGCCGGTCAGGGTGGCGCTCAGCCCCTGGAGGAGGCCGACCTGACAGACCGTGTCGAAGGTGGAGCGCATCAGCGACGGGTCGCCGATCGACACGCGGATGTCGCCGGCGCGCGGTTCCGAGTGGCGGCGGCGGACGTTGCTGCCGCACAGCTCCTGCAGGACGTCCAGCAGCATCACCAGCGAAGTCGCGCGGCCGGTGCAGAGATTGAACACCTGCGCGCCGGCGAAACGCCGCTCCATCGCGAGCGCCAGGATCCGCACCACATCGCCGACGAAGACGAAATCGCGGACCTGCTGGCCGTCGCCATGGATCTCCACATCCTCGCCGCGTGCCACCCGGCGGGCGAAGATGGAGATCACGCCGCTGTAGGGGGACATCGGGTCCTGCCGCGGCCCATAGACGTTGAAAAAGCGGAATCCGACCGTCGGCACCCCCTGGATCGACCATGCGACGCGGGCATGCATCTCGCAGCCCAGCTTGTCGACGCCATAGGCGGACAGCGGACGCGGAAGCTCGTCCTCCTTCAGGGGCGTGTTGGTGTTGTCGCCATAGATGGCGGCGGACGAGGCGTAGACCACGGGAATCGGACTGCCGCGCTTTGCGTCGCGCGCCGCCTCGAACACGGTGACGGTGCCCAGCAGGTTGGTGCGGTGCGTCTCCGCCCACAGCTCCCGCGATTTCTGCACGGAGGCGACGGCGGCGAGGTGGAAGACGCCATCCACTCCTTCGCCATGATCGCCGGCCATTGCCTCGCGCACCGCATCGGGATCGGCCACGTCGCCCACCACCAGCCTCGCCGCCTCCGGCTTGTTGTCCAGCCGGCCGCTCGACAGGTTGTCGAGGATCGTCACCCGATGCCCGTCGGCCAGCAGCCGGTCGGCCAGATGCGAGCCGATGAAACCGCAGCCGCCGGTGATGAGGTAGTGCGCCATGGTCCGTCCAAGCCCTTCCTTCGTTGTGACCGGTCCCGCCGCAGCGCAGCGGAGCCGATAAAATTCTCTCTCTAGGGTCGGGACACAACCGCAGGATCGCCAGCCCATCTTCGGGATAGGGCGGCGCCTCAACCGGAGATCCGGACCGCCCGTTCGGCGAGCCGGCCGGCGAATCGGCCCGGCTTCGACCACCGCGGTTTCCGGATAGGCGCGGCCGATGGTTCAACAGGGTTATCCACCACCTTGTCCACG
>JBKHVJ010000038.1:0-33963 GCA_046570145.1 Alphaproteobacteria bacterium | reverse complement strand
CAGGCCTTCGGCATCGACGCCGTCAACGAATTCGACCCGATCTTCGAGGCGGTCTACGATTTCTGCGAAAAGCAGGACATCGACATCGACACGCTGACCCACGAGGCCGGCGCCGCCCAGATCGAGATCAACTTCAACCACGGCGACGCGCTGGAACTGGCCGACCAGGCTTTCCTGTTCAAGCGCACGGCGCGCGAGGCGGCGATCCGCCATCAGGTCTACGCCACCTTCATGGCGAAGCCGATGCAGGGCGAGCCCGGCAGCGCCATGCACATCCACCAGTCGGTGGTGGACGCCGACAGCGGCCGCAACCTGTTCGCCAACCCCGACGGCACCGACAGCGACCTGTTCATGTCGCATGTCGCCGGCCTGCAGAAATACCTGCCTTACGCGATGCCGCTGCTGGCGCCCAACGTCAACAGCTACCGCCGGCTGGTCCCGAACTCCGACGCGCCGATCAACGTGCATTGGGGCCGCGACAACCGCACCACCGGCCTGCGCGTGCCGGTGTCGCAGCCCGATGCCCGCCGGGTGGAGAACCGGGTGGCCGGCGCCGACGCCAACCCCTATCTCGCCATCGCCGCGTCGCTCGCCTGCGGCTACATCGGCATGACCCAGGGGTTGGAGCCGAACGACCCGATCAAGGGATCCGCCTATCGCCTCGCCTTCACCCTGCCGCGCCACCAGTCGGAGGCGCTGACCAAGTTCAATGCCTGCAAACCGCTGAAGGAAATCCTCGGCGAACGCTTCATCGACGCCGTCACCTGTGTGAAGGAGGCGGAGTACGAGGCCTACAACCGCGTCATCAGCTCGTGGGAGCGTGAGAACCTGCTGTTGAACGTCTGATCCGACCGTACCGATAGACGACAGGGGCGGCCGGCGGGGTTCCCGCGGGCCGCCCCTTTACGTTTCCGATTCCCGAGTCCTGCGCGTCTCCGCGTTGGCCACGCGCGACCGCCGCCTGCCGCTTTGCGCCCGTCGCTTCTCCTTTCGTGAGGCGATCCGCCCAGATTTCCCACATCCGCCGGAACGTTCCAGCCTGCAGGCGTATTCCGGCCCCGGCACTACCCCCGCGGAGCCGCATTCCCACCCCGTCCAGGCACGCGGTGCCGTGTGCTTCCACGTCCGCGCTGCACGGTCGTGGGCAGGATTCAGAAAAATGTGAGGTTGCCGATATCTCGATTATGGGCATCCGCACACGAAATCGAAGACTTTCAAAATAAAACAGTGATGTATTTTTCAGCCATGCCGTTGGGCTGAAAAAGGAAGAACCGGCGCCACTCGGTGATGCCACAGTGGCCAATTTGTTATCGCGTTTGAAAATATTCGAATCCTACTGCCGCATCTGCCGTGGGCACCGCGCTCCGCGTTGCCGTGGTGTGCGCCCTCGCTGCTCTGCCGGTTTGTCGAACCGGCGGAAACGCACCGTCTCGACGCAACCGATGGATGGCCAAGTATGAGCATGCAGCCCGCGATCACATCCCTTTCAACAGGTCTCCATCGAGCCGGGCGGATCCAACGCGTCGTCGTCCTGGCGCTTCTGTTCGTCGTGTTGACCACCGGCCTTCTCGGGCTGGCACTTCACCGTGGCGGCCATGCCAGCAACCTGACCGACATCCAGAATCTGTTCGTGCTGGAAAATCCGGATCTGGTTCCGGTCGATTCGTGGGATCCCATGATCGCGGCATTGAACTGGCTGCACGACCGCCCTGGCGAAAACGTCTATGAAGGCGTGTTCTTCCAGCAGCGCATCAAGTTCCAGTATCCCGTGACGTCGCTTCTGCCGCTGGAGGCCATGCAGGCGTCCGGTATTCTGAACCTTGAGGCGTTCCAACGCATCAACCTGCTGTTCGTGCTGGCGACGGCGGCCGGCATGGCGATCCTCATGCTTGAGATGGCGGCATGGCTGCGCCTGCCGGGTGTGCGGCCGGATCCGCGGGACGACCGGCTGACCCAGGTGCTGCTGGGCGGATTCGGCTTCGCCGCGACCCTGTGCTTCTATCCGGTGCTGAAGGCCTTTTCGCTGGGGCAGGTGCAGGTCTGGCTGAATGCCGCCTTCGTCTTCGCCTGCATCGCCCTGCTGCGCGACCGCCGGGCGCTGTGCGGCGCGCTGCTGGGCGCATCGACGCTGATGAAGCCGCAGATGTCGCTGTTCCTGGCCTGGGCGGTCCTGCGGGGGGACTGGCGGATGGCGGCCGGCTGGGTGGCCGTGGTGGTCCCCGGCGTGGCGGTGGCGACCCTGCTCTACGGCTTCGCGCCGATGATCGATTACCTCGACGTGCTGCTGTTCATCGGCCGCCATGGCGAGAGTTACCACGTCAACCAGACCGTCAACGGGCTGGTCAACCGCCTGCTCCACAACGGCAACAATCTGGACTGGTCGGCGGAGGCCTTCGCCCCCTACCATCCCGTGGTGCATATCGCGACGCAGCTTTCCGGCGTCGCCTTCTTCGCCTTCGGCCTGCTGTGGCGCCGCCGCGACCGCGGCACGGACCGGATCGTCGCCTTCACCGTCGCCGGCGTCTGCTTCACCATCGGGTCTCCGGTCGCCTGGGTGCATCATTTCGGCATCCTGCTGCCGGCCTTCGCGCTGGCCTTCCTCATCCTGCTGGAACCCGGCGTGAAACGCCCTGCGGGAGCCTTCGCGTTGCTGGCGACCGCCTATTTCCTGGCCGGCAACCTGCTGTTCTGGCCGGTCAATGCGCTGGCCGCGACGCCGCTGAACATCCTGCAGTCCTACATGTTCTTCGCCACGCTGATGATGCTGGGCCTGATGTTCGTGCTGACGGGACGGCATGACCGCACCGCAACGCCCGGAACGGGCCGGGAGGAGGCGGCCGAACGAGGAGCCGACGCGGTTGCCAGCACTCCCGCTCCCAACTTCGCTGCCTTTGCCCCGGCTGCCCCGGCTGCCGCAGCCGAGCGGCCGGCATCACCGGCCACCGCGGAACCTCCGCTTTTCGTCGACCTGGACGGCACGTTGCTGCGGACCGACCTGCTCTACGAGTCGCTGTTCGGGCTGATCAAGGCGCAGCCCTGGGCTGCGCTGCTGGTGCCGGTCTGGCTGGCCGGGGGCAAGGCGCGGTTGAAGGCGGAACTGGCCCGGCGGGTGGACATCGATCCGGCCGGTCTGGTCTACAACCAGGCCGTTCTGGAGCGGCTTCAGGCGGAGCGCGAACGCGGCCGCCGGCTGGTGCTGGCCACCGCCGCACACCACCGCTACGCCGATGCCATCGCCCGCCATCTGGGACTGTTCGATCAGGTCCTCGCCAGCAGCGACGGCGTCAACCTGAAGAGCGAACGCAAACTGGCGGCGATCCGGGCCCAGGTGCCGTCCGGAGTCTTCGACTACATCGGGAATGACGAGGCCGATTATGCCGTGTGGCGCGCTGCGCGCCGCGGAATTGCGGTGGACGCGTCCGCCGCCGTGGTGCGCCATGCCGCAACCCTGTGCCCGATGGAGACCATCGCCACGCCGTGCCGGCCGCGCCTGCTGCTGATCCTGCGGGCGCTGCGCCTGCACCAGTGGCTGAAGAACCTCCTGGTCTTCGTGCCGCTGCTGGCCGGTCAAAAGCTGGGGGAGGCCGGGCCGGCGCTGCAGGCGGTGGCGGCCTTCCTCGCCTTCGGGCTGTGCGCGTCGAGCATCTATGTGCTGAACGACCTGCTCGACCTGCCGGCCGACCGGCGCCACCCGCGCAAGCGCCGGCGGCCCTTCGCCGCGGGTGACCTGCCGCTCGACCTCGGCCTGTCGCTGATCCCCGGCCTGTTGTTGGCGAGCGTCGTCCTGTCGGCACTGACCCTGCCGCCGCTGTTCATGGCGGCGCTGGCGACCTATGCCGCCTCGTCGCTGTTCTACAACCTGTTCGCCAAGAACCGGGTGATCTGGGACGTGATGCTGCTGGCCGGGCTCTATTCGCTGCGTGTGCTGGGTGGCGCCACGGCGACGGCCATCGTTCCGTCCTTCTGGCTGCTGGCCTTTTCCATGTTCCTCTTCCTCAGCCTCGCGATGGTGAAGCGCTATTCGGAGATGGACAGCATGCTGAAGCTCGGCTTGGGGCAGGCGGAGGGGCGCGGCTATCTGACCGCCGACATGCCGGTCCTGCAATCCATCGGCGTTTCCTCCGGCTTCCTCTCGGTGCTGGTGATGGCGCTCTACGTCAACAGCCCGGAGGTGGGGCGCGTCTACGACCAGCCGCAGGCGTTGTGGATCATCTGCCCGCTTCTGCTTTTCTGGATCGGGCGGGTGTGGCTGCAGACCCACCGCGGGCTGATGCACGACGATCCGGTTGTGTTCGCCGCCCGCGACAGGTGGAGCCTCGCCATCGGTCTGGTCTGTGCCGTCGTGCTCGTCTTCGGCCGGGCTTGAACAGCCGGTCCCCTGTCTTCCGCCATCCTGCCGGAGTCCCCATGCCTATCGCTGTCGTCGGATTGATCCTGCTGAGCGTCACGCTGTCCGCCATCGCTCAGATTTCCCTGAAGATCGGCATGTCCAGCCCGGCGGTATCGACCGCCCTGGCGCAGGGGGAGGCCGGGCGGATCGCCCTGTCGGTCGTCGCTACGCCGCATATCCTGACCGGGCTCGCCTGCTACGGGTTGGGCATGGTGGTCTGGCTGGCGGTGCTGGCGAAGGTCGAGGTCACGATGGCCTATCCCTTCGTTGGGCTGGGCTTCCTGGTCACCCTGGCGCTGGGCGTCCTGCTGCTGGGCGAAAGCATGAGCCCGACGCGCCTGATCGGCACGCTGCTGGTCGTGCTCGGCGTGGTACTGACCGCCCAGAGCTGAAATGGACCCAACCCGCAATAAGCGGTCAGGTCGACACCGCCTATCGAAAAAGAAAGTGCCGCGGCGTCAGTCGCGGCACTTTCTTTTGGCGTTGCACCAATATTTTGATTCGCTGTTGGCTTCGTCTCGCTGACTACCATGATATGGAAACTATTTTCATCACAGAATCTTACAATTTTAAAATAAAATATCGCAATTCCGATGTTGACCGGAATTGCCGAATGGATATAACTGACAGCATATTCGCGAGCAGAAATACCGACGTACGCAATTTAGACGACAGGCTGCTTGGGTGCCGGCCGACAGGCCGTTTCCTGGGAAGAGGGGTCTCTTTGCCGGTCGCGGCATTCAACGCATGGGATTTTCGCCCCTTGCGGTCGCGGCCGGCCGCCTTCTGCGGTCCCCTCGCCGAGAACCCCAAGCAATAGCACCATTCCGCCTCCCTTCCCGATGGTCTTGGAGAGTTTCACTCTACCGCTCGGCCATGGTTGAGGTCATCGCGTCCGGCGACATCTTGCGGATCAAGCAGACCGTTCCCCCCGTCGAACAGCATCCGACCGACCACGCCGATGTTGCGCAGCTGCCCGAAGTCTTGAAGATCGAAGCCAAGATCTGACGCCGCGCCGTCATGTGCCCAAGCGCGGCATCCCTCTTCGATTGCGCGCGGCGTGTACCGTTCTTGTTCGGTGGACATCCCACCGCAATCCGGCCACGGCGGCTGAAATTCCCCAGCGAATGCGCCCGGTGGATCAAGAGTCGCATAGGGAAAAGCGCAATCAATCAGTTACAAAAGCATTCTTTCAAAAAGAAAATTAAAAATAACATATTTACAATTGACCTTGGAGGATGTGCGGATTTAAATGTCAAAAATTAAGGCATCATTATCATTCAAAAGTATGTGAAATGGCAAAGCGCCTGCTTTATTGCTTCAAAAATATTTCTGTTACTATGGATAAGTTTGCCGATTTTCAGCTGTCGTCCCTTTATTCCGGAATTTCGCCAGTTTCAAACGTCGGCATCAAGCTGCGCATACAAAGCGCGTTTCTCCAATCATGCCTTGAAGGAGAGGATTCGATGTCCACCCCCCCCATTCGCATGCTCTACGGCGGTGCCATGACCGAGGCGATCGTCAGTGGCGATCTGTCCAAGATGAAGGAGGCGGCTGCGGCCGCCGAGCAGCATCTCGCCGAGCACGGCGACGTCGCCTCGACGCTCGAGATGCTGAAGGTCGAGATGGCGAAAGCCGAAGCGAAGGGCTGATCGGGATCGCCGACGCCGTTCCATTCTTCCCGTGGAGCACTCCCCACATGTCCGAAGCACCCCTGCGCTCCATCAAGCCGTACGGCGTGGCGATCTCCGACGCCATCGTCAGCGGCGATCTGGCGAAGATGAAGGAGGTGGCCACGGCCGCCGAGCAGCATCTCTCCGAACATGGCGACGTCGCCTCGATCCTCCATCTGCTGAAGGTCGAGATCGCCAAGGCCGAAGCCGGTTCCTGATCCGGTCGGGCTCGCCTCCTTCCCCTCATTTCCAGTCGACCGATTTCCACCCTCCCTGCCATTCGAATCTGAGGAACCGACACATGTCCAATGCGCCCCTTCCCCATCCCCGGCCGATGTACATGGCCACCATGACCGAAGCCATCGCCGGCGGCGATCTGTCGACGATGAAGCAGGTCGCGGCCGAGGCCGAGGAGCATCTCGCCACATACGGCGACGTTCCGCGGCTGCTGCAGCTTCTGAAGGTCGAGATCGCCAAGGCCGAGGCGAACGGCTGATCCGCGGCGGCCGGGGTGCGGCGTCCATGCCCGCCCGCACCCCGGCAGCGCTGTGCCGCCGATACTCCGAGCCAATGCCATTCCGAGGAAGATACCGGAACCATGGACCAGCCGCTTCCCAGCCCCGACCTTTCGGCCAGCTCTCCGGAACAGCCGGCGTCCGTGCCGGCCCGCTATTGCTTCGACGACGATTTCCGCAAGCTGGTTCCGGTCCTCGTGGTCTGGGAAACCACGCTTGCCTGCAATCTGAAGTGTCGGCACTGCGGATCGCGTGCCGGCCGGCCGCGGCCGGACGAGTTGAGTACCGAGGAGGCGCTTGACCTCGTCGACCGTCTCGCGGCGCTCGGCACCCGCGAGATTTCGCTGATCGGCGGCGAGGCCTATCTGCGCAAGGACTGGGTGGAGATCATCCGGCGCTGCCGCAGCCACGGCATCCGGACCGCCGTGCAGACCGGCGGCCGAAACCTGACCGACCGCCGGCTGGACGAGGCGGTCGAGGCCGGACTCCAGGCGATCGGCGTTTCGATCGATGGGCTGCCCGAACTTCACGACCGGGTGCGCGGCGTTGCCGGCTCCTACGATCAGGCGATGAGCGCCCTGCGCCGCGCCAAGGACCGCGGGCTGGCCGTGTCGGTCAACACCCAGATCGGACCCGAAACCCCCGACCATCTGCCGGAGCTGATGAACCGGATCATCGAAGCCGGGGCCACCCACTGGCAGATCCAGTTCACCGTCGCGATGGGCAACGCCGTCGACAATCCGGACCTGCTGCTGCAACCCCATCGCCTGCTCGATGTCATGCCCCTGCTGGCCCGCCTCTACCGCGAGGGGCTGGACCGCGGGCTGTTGATGGTGGTCGGCAACAATGTCGGCTATTACGGCCCGTACGAGCATATCTGGCGCGGTCTGGGCGACGACCGGATGCATTGGTCCGGCTGCGCCGCCGGGCAGATCGGCATCGGCATCGAAGCGGACGGTACCCTGAAAGGCTGTCCGTCGCTGGCGACCTCCCTCTACGCCGCCGGCAACATCCGCGAGATGAGCGTGGAGGACATCTGGCGCCATGCCGACCGGATGCAGTTCGGCCGCCTGCGGTCGGTGGACGAGCTGTGGGGCTATTGCCGCAGCTGCTACTACGCCGACATCTGCCGGGCCGGCTGCACCTGGACCTCCGAATCGCTGCTGGGCAAGCGCGGCAACAATCCCTATTGCCATTACCGCGTGCTTGACCTTGCCAAGCATGGCCTGCGCGAGCGGGTGGTGAAGATCAAAGACGCTCCGAACCAGGCCTTCGCCATCGGCGAGTTCGCCCTGATCCAGGAGCCGATCCCCGGCGCCGAGTCCCCCGGCCTGCCGGAGCGCGACCCGGCCAGGGTCCACCGCCACGAGTACGAACGCTCCCCCGAAGGTGGCGTGGTGCCGCCCAGCCTGACGCTTTGCCGTGCCTGCAACCAGTATGTCTGGCCGCATGAGACCGATTGCCCCCATTGCGGTGCCGATGTCGCGGCGGCGGCGGCGCAGCACGGGATCGACAGCGCGCGGCGCCGTGCCCTGATCCGCGAGACCCAGCGCCTGCTGGACGAGGTGCGGTCGGCGAAGCGGGAGGCGGCCGGTGCACCATCGTCCGCCGCGGCCGCGGGCGACTGACGACGGTTCGGAACCCTGACCCAAACCGTTGACAACACACCCGGGCCTGGGTGCAATAGCGCCCGCGAGCCGGGTGTGCCGTTGGGATGTGGCGGCGCCCGCAACACAGACGAACAGGTCGGGGCAAACCATGAAAAAATTCGCTCTCAGCCTCATCGGCGCGGTCGCGGCGATTGCCATCGCCGGCCCGGCGATGGCCCAGGCCAAGAAGCCGGTCAACATCTACATCTGGAACGACTATCTGGGTGAGACGACCCTCGCCGACTTCACCAAGGCCACGGGCGCTGAGACGAAGGTCGACCTGTACGACAGCCTGGAACTGCTGGAGCAGAAGGTGCTGGTCGGCAAGTCCGGCTACGACGTGATCGTGCCGACGGCGGAGCCGACCCTGTCGCGCCTGATCCAGGCCAAGGTCGTGGGGCCGCTCGACAAGTCGAAGATCCCCAACTACAAGAACATCGACCCGAAGGTCTTGAAGCTGCTGGAGAATTCCGATCCCGGCAACAAGTTCTCCGTTCCCTATCTCGGCGGGACCGTCGGCATCGCCATCATTCCGGAAAAGATCAAGGCCGTCGCCCCCGACGTTGCGTTGGACAGTTGGGACCTGATCTTCAAGCCGGAAGTGGCGAAGAAGGTTTCGGCCTGCGGCATCACCGTGATGGATTCGGCCATCGACGTCATCCCGTCGGTGCTGAACTATCTCGGCCTCGATCCGAACTCCGAGAAGAAGGAGGATCTGGAGAAGGTCGAAAAAACGCTGATGGCGGTCCGCCCCTACATCAAGCGCTTCGTCACGGGTGAGAACATCAACATCCTGGCCGGCGGCGACGCCTGCGTCGTGATGGCCTACAACGGCGATGCCATCCAGGGCGCCGCCCGCGCCGCCGAGGCCAAGAGCGCCAAGGTGGAGTACATCACGCCGAAGGAAGGCGTCCAGGTCTGGTGGGATACCCTGGCGGTCCCGGCCGACGCGCCGAACAAGGACGGTGCGCACGAATTCATCAACTTCGTGCTCGACCCGGCCAACATGGCGAACATCTCCAACAAGGTCAGCTACGCCAACGCGGTGCCGGGGTCGCTGGCGACGGTCGCCGACGACATCAAGTCGAACCCGGGTATCTTCCTGCCGGCCGACAGCAATCTGAAGCTGTTCTCGCTGAAGCAGATCAAGCAGGCCACCGACCGCGCCCGCACCCGCGTATGGACCAAGGTCAAGACCGGCAAGTAAGCCGCTTACCGTGATGCACCGACCCGCCCCGGCCGACCCCCAGCGATGGGGAGCGGCCGGGGCGTCGTCATGAAAGAGGAACCCGGATGGCCGGTCAGCCGATTCGCAAACCCACCCGTCTGGAACCGTGGCAGGACGCGGGCCAGACGCCGTATGTCCGAATCGAGAAGGTGACGAAGACCTTCGGCGACTTCGTCGCGGTGGACGAGGTCAGTCTGTCGATCTACCGCAACGAGTTCTTCGCCCTGCTCGGCGGCTCGGGCTCCGGCAAGACGACGCTGCTGCGCATGCTGGCGGGGTTCGAACAGCCGACCGAGGGCAAGATCTTCATCGACGGCTTCGATATGGCCGGCATCCCGCCCTATGAGCGGCCGGTCAACATGATGTTCCAGTCCTACGCCCTGTTCCCGCACATGACGGTGGAGCAGAATGTCGCCTTCGGCCTGAAACAGGACGGGGTGGCGAAGGCGGAGATCCGCGACCGCGTGGCGGAGATGCTGGGGATGGTCCAGCTGTCGGCCTTCGGCAAGCGCCGTCCGCACCAGCTGTCCGGCGGCCAGCGCCAGCGCGTCGCGCTCGCCCGCTCGCTGGTCAAGCGGCCAAAGCTGCTTCTTCTGGATGAGCCGCTGGGCGCATTGGACAAGAAGTTGCGCGAGCGCACGCAGTTCGAGCTGGTCAACATCCAGGAAAAGCTGGGCGTCACCTTCATCGTCGTAACCCACGACCAGGAGGAGGCGATGACCATGTCTTCCCGCATCGCCGTGATGAACCACGGCGTCATCGCCCAGGTGGGCACGCCGACCGAGATCTACGAATATCCGCATAACCGGTTCGTTGCGGAGTTCATCGGTTCCATCAACATGTTCGACGGCCGTGTCGTGGAAACCGACGGCGATCAGGTGATCGTCGCGTCGGAGGAGGCCGGCTGCGAGCTGCTGATCGCCCACGCCACTCCGGCGCCGGCCGGCTCCCCGGTCTCCGTCGCCATCCGGCCGGAGAAGATCGCCCTGTCGAAGGATCCGGTCGGGGACGGCCCCCCCGGTGGCGATGGCCGCAACCGGACCACCGGCATCGTGCGGGAGATCGCCTATCTCGGCGACGTGTCGATCTATCTGGTCCAGTTGCCGACCGGCAAGACGGTGCGCGTCACCGCCCCCAATGTCACCCGCCGCACCGAAATGCCGATCACCTGGGAGGACGAGGTGACGCTGACCTGGCGCCCCTTCGCCGGCGTGGTGCTGACGCAATGAGGACGGTCGTCTCCGTCCTCGTTTCCGGGCTCAGCCGGATCGGGCTGTGGGGGCGCGGCGTGGTCGTCGCCGTCCCCTATCTGTGGCTGCTGCTGTTCTTCCTGGTGCCCTTCCTGATCGTCTTCGGCATCAGCTTTTCCGAATCGATCATCGCCCAGCCGCCCTACTCGACGCTGGTCGAATGGCTGACGGACGAGGATGCCGGCACCTCGAAGCTGCAGATCCTGCTGAACATCAGCAATTACTTCCGGCTGGGCGGGGACGACCTCTATATCCTCGCCTACCTGAACTCGCTGCGGATCGCCGCGGTCACCACGCTGCTGTGCCTGGCGATCGGCTATCCCATGGCCTATGCCATCGCCAAGGCCGAGCCGTCGCGGCGCGGGCCGCTGATGATGCTGGTGATCCTGCCCTTCTGGACCAGCTTCCTGATCCGCATCTATGCGTGGATCGGAATCCTCAAGGGCAACGGCGTCATCAGCAACCTGCTGGAATGGGTGGGCATCACCAGCGGCCCGGTGGAAATCCTCTATTCCGACTGGGCCGTCTACATCGGCATGACCTACTGCTACCTGCCCTTCATGGTGCTGCCGCTCTATTCGACGCTGGAGAAGATGGACCCCAGCCTGCTGGAGGCGGCGGCCGACCTCGGCTCGCGGCCCTTCAAGTCCTTCCTGTCGATCACGCTGCCGCTGTCGCTGCCGGGCATCATCGCCGGCTCGCTGCTGGTATTCATCCCGGCGGTGGGCGAGTTCGTGACGCCGGAACTGTTGGGCGGTCCCGACACGCTGATGATCGGCCGCGTGCTGTGGAACGAGTTCTTCGCCAACCGCGACTGGCCGGTGGCGTCGGCCGTCGCCATCGCGCTGCTGCTGGTGCTGGTGGTGCCGATCATGATCTTCCAGCATGTGCAGGGCAAACAGGCGGAGGCCGGGCGATGAAACGGTTCGGCTTCCTGTCCTGGGCGCTGTGGTTCGGCTATGCCTTCCTCTACGTGCCCATCGCGCTGCTGATCGTCTACAGCTTCAACGAGTCGCGGCTGGTGACGGTGTGGAGCGGCTTCTCGACCAAATGGTATGGGGAGCTGATCCGCAACGACACGCTCCTGGACGCGGCCCTGTTGTCCTTCCAGGTGGCCGCGGTATCGGCGACGCTGTCGGTGCTGCTGGGCACCTGCGCCGGGCTGGCGCTGGTCCGCTTCGGGCGGTTCCGGGGCCGCACGCTGTTCGGCGGGATGATCACGGCGCCGCTGGTCATGCCGGAGGTCATCACCGGCCTGTCGCTTCTGCTGCTGTTCGTGGCGATGGAGCAATGGCTGGGCTGGCCCGATGGGCGCGGCATCACCACCATCACCATTGCCCACACCACCTTCACCATGTCCTACGTGGCGGTCGTCATCCAGTCGCGGCTGGCCGGCATGGACGGCAGCCTGGAGGAGGCGGCGATGGATTTGGGTGCCCGCCCGGCCAAGGTGTTCTTCGTCATCACCCTGCCGCTGATCGCCCCGGCGCTGGTCGCGGGGTGGCTGCTGGCCTTCACCCTGTCGCTCGACGATGTGGTGGTGGCGAGCTTCGTGTCCGGTCCCGGCTCGACAACGCTGCCGATGGTGATCTTCTCCAGCGTGAAGTTCGGCATCAGCCCACAGATCAACGCGCTGGCCACCCTGATGGTTCTGGTGGTGGCGACCGGCATCTTCGTCGCCAGCATCGTCATGGCCCGCCAGGAGCGCCAGCGTAAACGCGACGAACAGATGGCGATCCAGAACGGCTGAGGTCCGGTTTTGAGAATCGATGCGGGCCGGCCAGAAGCATATGCCGGCCGGTCCGCAGTCATCTTCGCCAGCCTATCCGTCCGCGCTCGGCAGACCCGTGCCGCTACGGATGGCAATTGCCCGTTTCTTTTGCTATGTTGAAGCCATCGTCAACAGCGAAAGAGGCTGTGCCATGCGCGCGCTCCTGTGGTTCCCCTTGTTGAGGCTTGGATTCTTCAATCCCGTTTCCACTGCTTATTCGACCACCCGTACGGTCACCGCCCGCCGCGCCCTGCGCCCGCCGTCCGGCCGCTGACCGGACGTCATGCCGGCTCCCTCTCCCGGCATGCCGACGCGACCCCTTGATCGCGTCCTTTGAAATGTTCCTCTGCCATAAGGCCAAGTGCCCGCTGCCGTGGACGCGATTGCCAAACGCGCGTTCCCGTGGTTAGGCTGGGTTGGGATGTAAAATTTCCCGATCCCACGCGGTTCGCCAGGCGCATTTTCGCGCGGCGGCCGCCAAGGGCAGGGACTTGAAAGGGTAGAGGGATCGACGCATGACGACACCGAACGCCCCGACGCCGACGGGTCAAGGCTTCCACATGCCCGGCGAATGGGCGCGCCACAGCGGTTGCTGGATGGCGTGGCCATGCCGGCCGGAAACCTGGCCGGAGGGCGCTTTCGACGCTGCATGCGACGCCTACGCCGAGGTCGCGCAGGCCATTTCCCGGTTCGAACCGGTGACGATGGTGTGCGACCCGGCGGATGTGGCCGAAGCATCGCTCGCCTGCGGTCCCGGCGTCCAGATCATGCCGCTGCCGATCAGCGATTCCTGGATCCGCGATACCGGTCCCAGTTTCGTCGTCGATGGCAAGGGCGGGCTGGCCGGCGTCCATTGGGGCTTCAACGCCTGGGGCGGCAATTACGACGGTTGCGACAAGGACCGGCAGGTCGGCCGCCTGATCCTCGACCACCTCAAGCTTCCCTGCTTTTCCGCCCCGCTGGTGATGGAGGGCGGCTCGTTCCATGTGGACGGGGAGGGGACGCTGATCACCACCGAACAATGCCTTCTGAACCCGAACCGCAATCCCGGCTTGTCGAAGGACGAGATCGAGCGGAACCTGAAGGATCATCTCGGCATCGAGACGGTCATCTGGCTGGGGGAGGGCTATCAGGACGACGAGACCGACGGACACATCGACGAGATCGCCCTGTTCGTGCGTCCAGGCGTCGTGCTGGCGATCACCACCGACGATCCCCGCGATGCCAACTTCAAGGCCTTTCAGGACAATCTCGACCGGCTGAAGCGTGCCCGCGACGCCAAGGGCCGCGCTCTGGAGGTCATCCCGATCCAGCAGCCCGCCCGCCGCGACGAGAACGGCGTACGCCTGACGCTGTCCTACACCAACCTCTACATCGCCAACGGCGGCATCGTCATGCCCGCCTTCGAGGATCCGGCCGACGACGAGGCCTACCGCGTCGTCCGCAAAGCCTTCCCCGACCGCGAGGTGGTGCAGATCGCCGCCATGGACATCGTGCGCGGCGGAGGCGGCATCCATTGCATCACCCAACAGCAGCCGCTTCCCTGACGGCGGGTTCCTGACGGTGCCTCCCTCTCCGTCACAAGCGTTCGGCGGGTGATGGAACGCGTCCGCACGGCCGGTGTTCTTGTCGGGCATTCTCCTTTCCGGAAAGCCCGACGATCATGGCCGAGGACACCGCCCGCCGGCTGCAGGCACGCCCCATCGCGGTGACCAAGGCCGCTCCTCCCGCCTCGACCCAAACGATCCTGCTGATCATCACGCTGATTGTGGTGACGCTCTATCTGGCGGCGGACATCCTGATACCGATCGCGCTGGCGGTGCTGCTCGGCTTCGTGCTGACGCCCATCGTCAGCCGGCTGGAGCGCTGGCATCTGGGCCGGGTGCCATCGGTCCTGGCGGTGGTGGTCCTGCTGTTCATGGCGATCATCGGCTTCGGTGCGGTGGTGGGCAGCCAGCTTGGCGACTTGGCGGAAAATCTGCCGACCTACCAGCGCAACATCCATACCAAGATTCAGACCCTGCGCACCGCCACCTCCTCGACCGGAGACCGAGGCGCGCTGAAGCAGGCGACCGACGCCTTCCGCGACCTGCAGCAGGAGTTGGAAAAGGCGACCGGCGGCGAACAGCCGGCCCCACCTGCAGCCGGTGCCGCTCCAGCAGCGCCGCCGCCCGGCACGACCGCCAGCCCGCCGCGCCGGGAGCCGGTACCGGTCCGCCTCGACCAGTCCGACGCGGGTATCTTCGACCTCGTCCAACGGGTCCTCGGCCCGGCGATGACGCCGGTCGCCACGGCCGGCATGGTGCTGGTCTTCACAATCTTCATGCTGTTGCAGCGCGAGGATCTGCGCGACCGCCTGATCCGGCTGGTCGGATCAGGCGACCTCAGCCGCACCACGGAGGCGATGAACGATGCGGGCGAGCGGGTCAGCCGCTACCTGCTGATGCAGGTGGTGGTCAATGTCACCTACGGCATCCCCATCGGCATCGGCCTGTGGATGCTCGGCGTGCCGAATCCGCTGCTGTGGGGGCTGCTGGCAACGGTGCTGCGCTTCATCCCCTTCTTGGGACCGGTCATCGCCTCGGCCTTTCCGATCCTTCTGTCCTTTGCGGTCGATACCGGCTGGACCCTGCCGCTGCTGTGCATAGCGCTGTTCGTGGCGGTGGAGTTGTTTTCCAACAATGTGGTGGAGCCCTGGCTCTACGGGACGGCGACCGGCCTGTCCTCCCTCGCCATTATCGTCGCGGCGGTGGTGTGGACGACCCTGTGGGGGCCGGTCGGCCTGCTGCTGGCCACCCCCTTGACCGTCTGCCTCGTGGTGCTGGGCCGCCACGTGCCGCAGTTGCATTTCCTGGAGGTGATGCTGGGCGACCGCCCCGTCCTCCCCGACGAGGCGAAGGTCTATCAGCGCCTGCTTGCCCGCGATCCCGTCGAGGCGACGGAAATCGCGGAGGAACGGCTCGGCAAGGGCACGCCGGTTGAAATGGCGGACGGCCTGCTGCTGCCCGCCCTGTCGCTTGCCGAGCAGGACCGCCAGCGCGGCACCCTGAACCCGGAGGGCCGTCAGGCGGTGGCGGACGGGATGGCGAGCCTGCTGGACGAGCTGTCGGAAACCGGCGCCCTGCCGGAGGATGCGCCGCGCGTGCTCTGCATCGGCGCCCGCAACAACCTGGACGAGGCGGCGGCCGGGCTGCTCGCCTATCTGCTGACCGGCCGCGGCGTCCGCACCGACGTGATCCCGTGCGAGAAGGTGTCGAGCCGGGCCATCGCCAGTCTCGGCACTGCGGGCATCGATGCGGTGGTTCTGTCTTCCCTCAACCCTTCGGCGCTCGGTCATTCGCGGCGGCTGCTGCGCCGGCTGCGCCTGCATTTCGGGCCCCGCGTGCCGATTCTGCTTTGCCTGTGGAGCGCCCATCCCGAAGCCGAAGTGCCGGAACGCGCCAGCGCCGAGACCGATGCCAACCTGATCGCCACCGGGATGGCCGGCGCCCTGGCGCAGCTGGAGGAGTTGCAGATCGGTGCTACGGCGCCGGCGGCCGCCGAGCCGCAGGTCCATGCGGATTGAGGAAGGCCGGCATCACGACGGCCTATGCCGCCGCAGCCCACCTGTTCCGTCCGGCGCGCTTGGCGATATAGAGCGCATCGTCCGCGGCCTGGATGCAGTCGTCCGCGGTCCGCCCCGGCCGGTAGGCGGCGACCCCGAGGCTGAGCGTGACGGCGATCCTGTGACCCTGATGGGCGACGGAATGGTGGGCGATCAGCCCGCGCAGCTTTTCCGCCACCGCCTCCGCCTGGATCTGATCGGTGTCCGGCAGAAGGATCAGGAATTCCTCGCCGCCCCAGCGGGCGCAGAGATCGTGCCCGCGCAGATTGTGGCGCAACAGCCCGGCGGCCTCCACCAGCACCTGATCGCCCGCGGCATGGCCGAAGACGTCGTTGACCTCCTTGAAATGGTCGATATCCAGCATGATCAGAGCGAAGCCGCCGCCGCTCCGGTCGACGCGGCACAGCTCGGCTTCCAGGCGGTCGACCATATGGCGGCGGTTGGGCAGGTCGGTCAACGGATCGGTTTGCGAGGCCGCGTGCAGAGCCTGGGCCATCTGCCGCGTGTCGGTCTGCATGCGGTCGCTGATCTTTGCGATCTTCGTCAGCTGTCGCATCAGCTTCAGGTGTTCGTCCGCCAAGGCGCGGAATTCCGTCATCAGCGGGTGGGCGGCATAGTCCTCGTTTTCCGCGAGGCGGGCCAGCCAGTCCTGGAGCTTCTGTTCCTGCAGCATCATCCCCACCGTGCCCCGCCGCAGTGCCCAGCGCCTGGGCAGGCCCGTGACCCTCGCGTCACCGGATTTTGCGTCGCCGTTCATGGCGTCGGCTCCGTCATGGACGGTGCTGGCATGGACGGCACTGGCATGGGCGGCTCCGTCGCAACCGACGCC
This sequence comes from Alphaproteobacteria bacterium, assembly GCA_046570145.1. GTDB lineage: Bacteria > Pseudomonadota > Alphaproteobacteria > Azospirillales > Azospirillaceae > Azospirillum. The sequence goes on along the minus strand of JBKHVJ010000038.1, from coordinate 17,054 downwards.
GACGCGGTCTGCGCCGGGGCGGTGCGGGCGACCGGCAGGCGGACCGTGAAGGCGGCACCTTGACCCGGCTGGCTCGCCACCGCGATACCGCCGCCGTGGGTGTCCACGATGCAGCGGGCGAGATGGAGACCCAGCCCGGCGCCGGTGGTGCCGGCGGCGTTGGACGCCCGGAAATACTTGTCGAACAGCCGCGCCGCGTCGGCCGCATTGACGCCGATCCCCTCGTCCGCCACCCGCACCGTCACCTGCCCCTCGCCGGTGGAAAGGTCGAGGCGGATCGTTCCTCCCTTCGGCGAGTACTTCACAGCGTTTTCCAGCAGGTTGGAAAACACAACGGCCAAAAGGTCGCGGTCGCCGGGAATTGGCACCGGGCGATCCACGCCCCGCAGTTCAAACCTGTGGCCGGCCGCCGAAGTCCCCATGTCCCTCACCAGCCCCGTCAGCATGGCGGCGAGGTCGAAGGCCGCCGGCCGTGCGGCCGCGGTCCCCAGCCGTTCATCGGTGAGGCAGCGCTCGATCAGATGAAGCATCCGCTGCACCGCGTTGCGGATCTTTCCCACTCGCGGCATGGCCGAGACCGGCAGCTTCGGCTCCAGCTCCAGCAATTGCGAGGCGCTGTCGATGATCGCCAGCGGCGTGCGGAACTCGTGGCTGACCATCAGCACGAACTGGCGCTGCTGGCGCGCCATGTCCTTGGTCTCGGTCTGCAACCGGTCGCTGATCTTGGCGATCTTGCGGAACTGGTGCAACAGCTTGCCATGACGTTCCGCCAGCTTCTGGAATTCCGCCAGCAGAGGATTGTCGGCATTGGCCGGATCCTGGGCCAGCCGCTCGATCCACTGACGAAGCTCCTGTTCCTGCGACCGCATCGTCATCTCGGGTGCTCAGTTCATTACGGCTGCCGGACGCGGCATCAATGGGCGAGGATATCGAAGGGCAGGGAGACGTCTTCCGCGAACTCCTCCGCCATGTCGAGAGCGCGGTCGTTGTCGCTGTCGTAATGCCAGCGCACCGATGCGGTGTGGCCCTTCTGATGGGCGAGATCCAGCATTTCCAGCACGTCGATCATGCATTTGATGCTGCTGGTGTTCAGGTAGCTGAGCCCGATGTCCAGCACCACCGCCGGCGCCGGTTCCTTCAAATACTCCTCCAGCCAGCTGAACACCGGCGCATAGAAATCGAAGGAGTTTTCCGGGTAGGATTCCCCCTCGATGCGCAGGAGGCCGGCCACCGGATCGAAATCGATCAGGGGAGAGCAGGAGGTTGCCTCGATCCGCAAGATATCCATTATGCGTATTCCGTGATTTTTTATAGCTGGACTTCAAGGCTGAAGAAGAAATAGCGCTCGTCCACCGCGCGCAGCGAATATTCCAGCGGCCTGGTGGCCTTGCGCGCCATGTCGATCAGGCCCAGGCCGGCACCGCTGGCGCCCGCTTCGCGCGGCTTGCGCGATTGTTCCTTGTAGGCGGCCTTCAGCCCTGCCTTGTCCAGGCCGCGCAGCTTCTCAAGCATCGCCGACAGGCCGGGAACGTCGTCGGCCTCGACCTGATTGCCGGAGCTGACGACGTAATGTTCGTCCTCCTTGCCGATGACGACGATGCCGCTGTTGGCGGGTATCGGTCGGCCCAGCGCCTCGCGGGACGCGGTGTAGTTGCGGACGTTCTGCGCCTGCTCCACATAGACGGAGAAGACGTCCATGATCGCCGATTTTTCGATCTGCTCATTTTCCAGGTGGTTGCGGACCGCCTTGCCCAGCTCTTCGATGACGCTGTGGCTGAAGGGGCCGCTGAAGCAGATCAGCAGCTTCTGCCGCGACAGCAGCTCCTGCAGGTTGAAGAGTTCGTTGCCTTTCATCGTATCTTGACGACCTGCCTTACGGGTGGATGAACTGGGAGGAGGGGCCGGCGCCCTCGGAAACCGTCGCGGCCGAGGGCGGCGACAACGAGAAGCCGATCAGCGTGATGTCGTCGCGCTGGGCGCGGTCGCCCTGGTGGTCGGCCAGGGCCTGCGCGAAGGCGGCCTTGCGGTCTGCCATGGGAATGGCGCCGTGGTTCAGCAGCATGGCGTTGAAACGCCGGTTGCCGAACCCGAAACCGCGGGGACCGCCGGCCTGGTCGAGGAATCCGTCGGTGGTCAGGTAGAAGCTGCGGCCAGGCGCCAGCTCAACCCGGTGGGTGGTGAAGCGGTGGCCGATGTCCGACCGGCGGTAGCCCAGGCTTTGGGCGTCGCCCTTCACCTCGCTGACCGATGCGGTTCCGCCGTCCTGGTCGTCAACCCCTTGGGTATCGACGATATGCAGCCCGATCCGGCCGCCGGCGAACAGCAGGTCGCCCTGGTCGGGCCGCACCAAGCATAGCCCGATGTCCAGCCCGTTGTCGAAGCGCGGGTTGTCGCGCCCGCGGGCCAGTGCCGCGCGGACCATGCGGTTCAGCCGCCCCAGGATTGCCGCTGGATCGCTGTCGGGCGTGTCGGACAGCACATGGTCCAGGATGGCCGACACCGTCATCGTCATGAAGGCGCCCGGCACGCCGTGGCCGGAACAGTCGGCGACGCCGATCAGGAAGCGGCCGTCCTCCAGTTCGCGGAAGATGTGGAAATCGCCGCCCACCACGTCGCGCGGGCGCCACAGCACGCAGACACCGTCCAGCCGGCGCGCCATCTCGCGCTCGTCGGGCAGGATGGCAGACTGCAGCAGGCTTGCATATTGGATGCTGTCCATGACCTGACGATTCACCACGGCCAGCTGTTCGTTGGACTGGCGCAACTCCTCCGTCCGTTCGGCGACGCGCTGCTCCAACCGTTCGGTATAATCGTGGACGGTCTCCGCCATGTGGTTGAAGGCGACGGTCAGCTGACCGATCTCGTCGGCGCGGCGGTTGCGCAGCCGCACGCGGTAGTCGCCGGCCGCGATGGCGCCGGCAGAACGGGTCAGCCGCGCGAGCGGCGCCAGGACCAGCCGGTTCAGCAGGATGCTGATCATGCCGATGACGGCCAGCAGCGAGAAGAAGACCAGCCCGGCCATGGGGGCCAGCGCGGTCATGGTGGCACTTTCCGCCTCTTCCAGCGAATAGGTCAGGCGCAGCAGGCCGACCATGGTGCGTTCGCCATTGCTACCGGAAGTGGCGATCTGCCGTTCGACCGTCGCCAACTCCGCCCGTCCGGCGGGACGATCCAGCGCCACCAGCGGCTCGCCATGGCCGCCGCGGCCGCCCGAAGCCGCCCACACCTTGACGCTGCGCACCGCGGCATCCTCGGCCATCAGGCCGCGGATCATTCCCTCGACCGCGCGGGTGTCGAACTCCCACACCGCCTGGCCCATGGCGGAGGCCTGGAGCGTGCCGACCAGCATGGCGCGGTGGGTCAACGCCTCGCGCTGCTGGCGGCCGACCAGGACGGACGAGACGCCCATGGCGACCAGCCCGACCAGCAGGGTGCAGCCGACGATCATCAGGATGACGCGGGTCAGCAGCGACGATCCGCCGGCGCGGGTGGCGTCCCGGTCCGTGCCGCGGGGGCCGGAGCCGCGAAGCGTATAGGATTCGGTGTCGTCCCATCCCGTGACGCTCATCCACATCCTCCTGACCCGGCCGACCGGGGCGCGTTCGTTCATGACGGTCTTCATGGCAGCCCCGGTCCAATCGACCGGGAGTGCGGCAGTCGCACGCCCATCAATAAATCCACCCCTGCGTGCAATGCGCCGACAATCATCGATAGGGCCGGCGGGCATGATGCGTGTGGCGGAGGAGCCTATCCATAGCACGGTCGTTTTAGCCAGTCGTGAAATAACATTCGGCAATGGCCTGCTTCATTGTCGGAAAGCCCGGGAAAATGGGAACGACCGGCAACCGGGGGCGACCAATGTCGTCCAAATGCAACGAAGTGTAACGAGCGCCGGCCGAATAGTGGCTTGAGTGGGGCGAAGCCGTTGCTGGGAATGGGATTTTCGGTGGACGGCCGCACAGTGGCCCATGCTACCTTCCGGCCCGCCGCAACCCGGTAGGACGGTCGCGGCCTGTACCGCAACGGTGGAGGGCGAAGGATGACGTTCGGTGTTCGTGCATTCGGTGGCGCAGGGATCTTTTCCGCCACGCTCGCCGTCGCCCTTCACATGACGGCACCTGCCGTGGCCCGTCCGGTGACGGTGCTGGCGCCGGAATTGCCGCCGATGATGACCGCCGACGGCACCGGGCGGGAGGCCTCCATCATCGCCGAGACATTGGCGGCCTGCGGGCATGAAGCGCGATTCAAGGTTGTGCCTTTCGGTCGCCATTGGAACGATTTCCGCGACGGTGCCCAGGTCGATGCCATCACCACCGTGCCGATGGACATGGAGATGCCGGGCGCGCGCTCCGCTCCCTACATCCTGTACCAGAACGGCGCATCGGTGCTGAAGAGCAGCGGCCTGACCGTGAAGTCGCTGGCCGATCTGGCCGGCAAGCGGGTGATCACCTTTTCCGGCGCTCCCGATGTCCTGCCGGGCCTGCGGAATGCGATTCCAAGCTTCGGCGACTTCCGCGAGCGGGCTGACCAGATGGTGCATTCCAACCTGCTGTTCGCCGGCCGGGTCGACGCGGTTCTGGCCGACGGACTGATCTTCGCCGAATACAACCGCCAGCTTCAGGAAAAGGCGAAGGCGGGCGGCGGTCTGCCCTTCGATCCGGCCCAGCCGGTACAATTCACCGCCATCTTCCCGCCGACACCCTACGGCATGGTGTTCCGCGACGAGTCGCTGCGCGGCGACTTCGACCGCTGCCTTGAGGAGTTGAAGGGCAAGGGCCGGATCGATGCGATCGACAAGGCCGCCGTGGCGCGCTACTCAGCTACCGTTGGCGACCAGTACCTGTCCTTTAGGTAAAGCTGCGGAACCGATCTCGGGCGGTGCCGGTTTGGTCGGTTCCCAATTGATTGGGTTTGCGTAACCCGACTGGGTGTTTAATATAACCTCATACGAATGTGAATGGGGGCATAGGCGTCGTGGCCCGGATCATTGTGGTCGAAGACGAAGCCGACCTTCGCGACGATCTCGTCGAATATCTCGACCGCTGCGGATTCGAGGTGCGGGGGGCGTCGCGCGGTGCGGAGTTGGACCGGCTGCTGGAAAGCGGCCCGGCCGACGTCATCGTGCTCGACATCAACCTGCCCGATGAGGACGGCTTCTCGGTCGCTCGGCGCATCCGCGCCTCGTCCCATGCCGCCATCGTCATGCTGACGGCGCGGTCCAGCCTGATCGACCGGGTCATCGGGCTGGAACTGGGCGCAGACGTCTATCTGGTCAAGCCGGTCGATTTCCGCGAGGTCGAGGCGCAGATCAAGGCGCTGATGCGCCGGATGCAGAAGGGGACCGCCCCGCTCACGGCGCCCGAGCCGCCGCCCGCAGCGCCCGCGCCCGCGCCCGCGCCCGCGCCCGCGGCCGACGCGCGCAAGGCCTGGGTTTTCGACGACATCGAATGGCGCATCCAGCCGCCGACCGGCGGCGCCGTGCCGCTGACCGCGACCGAGTACAAGTTCCTCTCCCTGCTGGTCACCGCCCCCGGCGAGCCGGTGACCCGGCAGGACATTTCCATCGCGCTGACGGGCCGCGACTGGGACCCTTACAGCCGCTCCATCGATTCGCTGGTCCGCCGCCTGCGCATCAAGGTGGAGGAGCGCAGCGGCTGCGCCCTGCCGGTTCAGGCGGTGCACGGCGTCGGCTATGCCTTCGTCGGCCCGGTGGTCAGCAGCGTGGTCGAGGACAGCACGCCCTGACGGTTGGCCCGTGGTGATCGGCCCCTGACGGCCGCTCTCCTATATCGGGTCTCGGCACTCGACTCCCGGGCCTCCTTCGGCGATGGTAGCGCCCGCAAGGAAGGGACGAGAGACCATCATGACCGACGCCACCGCTGCATCCCAGAACGACGCCGCCGGGATTCCCGCCGCCTCCAACGGCGACGGCAGCGGCCTGTATCTGGTCGACGGTTCCGGCTTCATCTTCCGCGCCTTCCATGCGTTGCCGATGCTGACGCGGCCGGACGGCACGCCGGTCAACGCAGTGCTGGGCTTCTCCAACATGCTGCTGAAGCTGCTGGCCGACGCCAAAGCGGAAGCGGTGGCGGTCGTCTTCGACAGCAAGCGGCTGAATTTCCGCAACGAGTTCTATCCCGACTACAAGGCCCACCGCCCGGAACCGCCGGAGGAGCTGAAGCCCCAGTTCGCCCTGATCCGCGAGGCGACGGAGGCCTTCTGCCTGCCCTGTCTGGAGCTGGAGGGCTTTGAGGCCGACGACCTGATCGCCACCTATGCCCGTCTGGCCCAGGAGGCCGGGCGTCAGGTCACCATCGTGTCGTCGGACAAGGATCTGATGCAGTTGGTCCGCCCCGGCGTCGGCATGTTCGACCCGATGAAGAACAAGTCCATCGGCCCCGACGAGGTGTTCGAGAAGTTCGGCGTGCCGCCGGAGAAGGTGGTGGACGTCCAGGCGCTGGCCGGCGACAGCGTCGACAACGTCCCCGGCGTGCCCGGCATCGGCGTGAAGACCGCGGCGCAGCTGATCACCGAGTATGGCGACCTGGAATCCCTGCTGGCCAATGCCGATAAGATCAAGCAGCCGGCCCGCCGCCAGAAGCTGATCGAGTTCGCCGATCTCGCCCGCGTCTCCCGCCGTCTGGTCCTGCTCGACGATCAGGTGCCGCCGCCCAAGCCGCTGGACGAGCTGCGCGTGCGCGAGCCCGACCACCAGCGCCTGATCGACTTCCTGCGCGCCCAGGGGTTCCGCAGCATCGTCTCGCGCGTCGAGATGGAGATGCAGAAGGACGGCCGCATCGCCGATGGCGCCGGTGGAGCCGCCGCCGCATCGCCCGCCGCCGTGGCGAAGACCCCCGCCACCGATGCGCCGACCGAAGCCCCGGCGGAGCGCCCTGCCCGCAAGACGGTGCTGAATGTGCCGGAGGTGCGTTACGAGCTCGTGCAGGACGCCGACACGTTGCGCCGCTGGGTCGACCGCGCGCGGGAGACCGGCGTGCTGGCGGTGGATACCGAGACCGACAGCCTGACCCCGGCCACCGCCACGCTGGTCGGCGTGTCGCTGTCGACCGAGCCCGGCATCGCCTGCTACATCCCGCTGGCCCATGGCACGTCCGCCGCCGCCGCCGGCCAGCTGGACTTCGACGCCCCGCCGCCGCCGGTGCAGATCCCGACGGCCGAAGCGATGGCGATCCTGAAGGGCGTGCTGGAGGACCCGTCGGTCCTGAAGATCGGCCACAACTTCAAGTTCGACCACCAGCTGTTCGCCCGCAACGGCATCGCGGTATCGCCGGTGGACGACAGCATGCTGATCTCCTACGTGCTGGACGGCGGCGCCCATGGCCACGGCATGGACGAGCTGGCGGAGATGCACCTCGCCTACACGCCGATCCCCTTCAAGGAGGTCTGCGGCACCGGCAAGAACCAGATCACCTTCGACCGCGTGCCGCTGGACAAGGCGCTGGCCTATGCCGCCGAGGATGCGGACATCACGCTGCGCCTGTGGACGCTGCTGAAGCCGCGGCTGGTCGACGACCGCATGGTCACCGTCTATGAGACGCTGGACCGCCCGCTGGTCCCGGTGGTGGCGGACATGGAGCGGGCCGGCGTGCGCATCGACAAGAAGGCGCTGTCCGACCTGTCGCAGAGCCTGTCCGTCCGCCTCGCCGAGATCGAGAAGGACGTCCACGCGCTGGCCGGCCAGAGCTTCAACATCGGCTCGCCCAAGCAGCTGGGCGAGATCCTGTTCGACACGCTGAAGCTCGGCACCGGCAAGAAGGGCAAGACCGGCGCCTATTCCACCGACAGCAGCGTGCTGGAGGAACTGTCGGAGCAGGGCCATACCATCGCCCAGCGTGTCCTGGACTGGCGCCAGCTTGCCAAGCTGAAGAGCACCTACACCGACGCGCTGCAGGAGAAGATCTCCCCCGTCACCGGCCGGGTCCACACCGCCTTCGCGCTGGCGGCGACCAACACCGGCCGCCTGTCCTCCACCGACCCGAACCTGCAGAACATCCCGGTGCGGACGGAGGAGGGCAAGAAGATCCGCCGCGCCTTCGTGGCGTCACCCGGCCACAAGCTGCTGAGCGTCGACTATTCGCAGATCGAGCTGCGTCTGGTGGCGGAGATGGCGAACATCCAGGCGCTGGAGGACGCCTTCCGCGACGGCCTGGACATTCACGCCGCCACCGCCGCCCAGGTCTTCGGCATCCCGCTGGAGCAGATGACGCCGGACATCCGCCGCAAGGCCAAGGCGATCAACTTCGGCATCATCTACGGCATCTCCGGCTTCGGCCTGGGCCGCCAGCTGGGCATCGCGCCCGGCGAGGCCAACAGCTTCATCAAGACCTATCTGGAGCGCTTCCACGAGCTGAAGGTGTGGATGGAGTCGATCAAGAGCTTCGCCCGCCAGCACGGCTATGTGGTGACGCTGTTCGGCCGCCGCTGCTACATGCCCGGCATCCAGGACAAGAACGCCGCCCGCCGCGCCTTCGCCGAGCGCCAAGCCATCAACGCCCCCATCCAGGGCACCGCCGCCGACATCATGAAGCGCGCGATGAACCGCATGCCCGCAGCCTTGGCGGCGGCGGGGAGCAGCGCGCGGATGCTGCTGCAGGTGCACGACGAACTGCTGTTCGAGGTGCCGGAAGCGGAGGCCGAGGACGCAGCGCGCATCGTGCGCGGGGTGATGGAGGGTGCCGCGCATCTCGGCGTGCCGCTGGTGGCGGAGGCGGGGATCGGGGACAATTGGGAGGAGGCGCACTGAGGGGGAGGGGCGGCTCCCGCACCTGCCGCACAGCCCGCAATGCGTTGAGTCCGCATAGTTATGTGTGTTAGCCCGGACGGACCGAAAATATCCCTTTGATGAGGAGGGGTTAAAAGTGACGTCCGTTGCCCAGAAGATCGCGTTCGCACCGGCGGAGACCCGCCGTGCCCTTGTTTACGCCGCTTTGTCGCGAAGCCAGGGGGCCATCGCGACGAAGATGGAAGTGGACTCCGTCGAGACGTCGATCACCCGTCTCAAGCGGGTGTTGTTCCCATGGATGGTCCTGGACTTCCGGGCGGAGCCGACCAAGACCAAGGCCATGTGTATCTTCAAGATGTTCCTGGGCGACAAGGATGACGACAGCAAGGCCTACGCCAAGCTGTCTAGCGAAATGAAGACGGTGGAGCAGAACTCCAAGCTCGCGAAAAGCATGAGCTGGTTCAAGCGGGTGAAAACCTCGAAAGCTCGTACTGTGGACAGCAATATCTTCGACGATATGTTCCTCCTGCATCTCGAAAGCGATCCCACGAATACGCTGCGATACCAGATGAACCAGGAGTTGTTCGCACAGATCCTCCGCACTTCGCCAACGCTCAGCCAGAGCAAGGAGTTGTTGGCCGCCGTCCGCAAAATCCGCCAGACCTGCAAGGATGCCGGCTTCAGTTTGAAGAATATCGGGCTCGGCGACAGCTTCACCTGATCCGCTGGTCCGGCCTATTGCCGTCTCTCGATTGCGCGGCATACCCTCTGTTCGGGTTACCGCTTTCGGCGTATTTCCGCCGGACCGCGCAGTCGGAGGGGCAGGGCATGCAGGTGCACAGACAGGACCGATCGGACCGCTTTCCACCCGGCATTGGATTCCTGCCTCGGCTGGCCTTGGCGGCGGTGCTCTTGTTGGGCCATGCTGCCGTGCCTGCCCACGCTGCCAGCACCGACCGCCTGCAGCGCCTCCTCGACCGCTTCCTCGCCGAGGAGGAACTCGACGGCGGCGTCCTGCTGGTGTCCGGTCCCGATGTCCGGCGCGTTGTCGTCTCCGGCATCGCCGACCGGCGGGGCGAGCGGCCGGTGACGGAGGAGACGCGCTTCTACGTCGCCTCCGTCGGAAAGATGGCGACCGCCGCCGCCGTGATGCAGCAGGTGGAGGAGGGGCTGCTCTCGCTCGACCGGCCGGTGCGGGACCTGGCGCCGGACCTGCCGCTGGGCAAGGTCGCCAATGCCAACCGGGCGCGGCTGGTCCATCTGCTCGACCACAGCTCGGGCATTCCCGACTACATCACCGATGCCTATGAAGAGGACGAGGCGGCCAAGCCGGAACGGCTGCCGCGCAGCGGCGCGCTGCTCGCCTATGCGGCGGGGGAGGAGGCGACCGGGCCGGTCGGTGGGCATTACGAGTATTCCAACAGCAACTATGTCCTGCTCGGCCACATCGCGGGGCTGCGGGACGGCGTTCCCTTCGCGCAGGTGCTGCGGAACCGGGTGATCGACCGGGCCGGGATGGGCTCGACCACCGTCGGCGCCGATCCGCGCGACCGCAGCCTTGCCCATGGCTATACCGAGGAGGGCGACGTCAGCCGCCGGTCCTGGGCGGCGACCACCGGCGACGGGCCGCTGGTCACCACCGCCGGCGATCTGGAGCGCTTCGTCTTCGCCCTGTTCCGCGACAACCGCTTGCTGAAGCCCGAGACGGTCCGGCGGATGATGACCCCGTCGGAGAACGAGGAGGGGCAGGGGCTGGGCGTCGCCCTGTGGAAGGACCGTTGGGGGCGCGGCGTCGGCCATGATGGCCGCTATGACGGGTTCGAGGCCGATGTCCGCTATTACCCCGGCCGCCGCACCGCGCTGATCTTCCTGACGAACGGAAACCAGCAGAGCGACGAGGCCCTGCTGGATGCCGTGGCGGAGGAAGTGTTCAGACGGTGAACATTCGACCGGTGAGGGGTCAGTGGTGCGTCACCGCTCCCGCCGGGGTGGAGGGGGCCACCGCCGTCCGCTCCGCCTTCGCGCCGGCCAGCCGGCGCAGCAGGACGTAGAAGACCGGGGTCAGCACCAGACCGAACAGGGTGACGCCGATCATGCCGGCGAACACCGCCACACCCATGGCGTGCCGCATTTCCGACCCGGCGCCGGTGGAGGTCACCAGCGGCACCACGCCCATGATGAAGGCGATGGAGGTCATCAGGATCGGGCGCAGGCGCAGGCGGCTGGCCTCGATGGCTGCCTGGACGGTGCTGCGGCCCTGCTCCTCCAGTTCGCGGGCGAACTCCACGATCAGGATGGCGTTCTTGGCGGACAGGCCGACCAGGACCATGAAGCCGATTTGGGTGAAGATGTTGTTGTCGCCGCCGGTGATCCACACGCCGGCCAGGGCCGACATCAGGCTCATCGGCACGATCATCAGGATCGCCAGCGGCAGGGTCAGGCTCTCGTACTGCGCCGCCAGCACCAAGAAGACCAGGAGGATGCTGATCGGGAACACCCACAGCGCGGAGTTGCCGGCCAGGATTTGCTGATAGGTCAGGTCGGTCCACTCGAACCGCACGCCGCGGGGCAGGGTTTCCGCCGCGATGCGCTCGGCCGCCGCCTGCGCCTGACCGGAGGAGAAGCCCGGCGCCGGCCCGCCGTTGATGTCGGCGGCGGTGTAGCCGTTGTAGCGCACCACCATCTCCGGACCGTAGCTGGGTGACACCCGGACCAGCGAGGACAGCGGAACCATGTCGCCGCGGTCGTTGCGGGTCTTCAAGAGGCCGATATCGCCGGACTCCGCCCGGAACGGGGCGTCGGCCTGCACCCGCACCTGGTAGACGCGGCCGAAGCTGTTGAAATCGTTGACGTAGAGCGAGCCCAGATAGATCTGCATGGTGTCGAACACCTCGCCGACCGACACGCCCTGCTGCTTGGCCTTCACCCGGTCGAGATCGACATCCAGCTGAGGCACATTGATCTGGTAGCTGGAGAAGGTCGGTCCCAGCTCCGGCGTCTGCATCGCCTTGGTGACGAAGGCGCCGACCGCCGCGTTCAGCGCCTCGTAGCCGAGCGCGCCACGGTCCTCCAACTGCATCTTGAAGCCGCCCAGCGTGCCGAGGCCCATCACCGGCGGCGGCGGGAAGATGGCGACGAAGGCCTCCTTCAGGCCGGCATAGCGCATCTGCAGGGCGCCGGCGATGGCGTTGGCCGACAGGCTGGCGTCGCCGCGCTCGGCGAAGGGCTTCAGCGTGACGAAGACGATGCCGGCGCTGGAGCTGTTGGTGAAGCCGTTGACCGACAGGCCGGGGAAGGCGACGGCGCTCTGCACGCCCGGCTGCTTGAGGGCGATGTCGGTCATCTCGCGGATCACCGCCTCGGTGCGGTCGAGCGAGGCGCCGTTGGGAAGCTGGGCGAAGCTGATGAGGTATTCCTTGTCCTGGGCCGGGACGAAGCCCATCGGCACCGCGCGGCCGAGCAGGACGGTGGCGCCCAGCAGCAGGACATAGACCATCATCATCATGCCCTTGTGCCGCACCACCCCGCCGACGCCGCGGCCATAGCCGGTGGAGGCGCGGTGGAACACCCGGTTGAACAGGCGGAAGAAGCCGCCGAACACCCGGTTCATGGCGCGGGTCAGCCAGTCCTGCGGCTGGTCATGGCCGCGCAGCAGCACCGCCGACAGGGCCGGCGACAGGGTCAGCGAATTGAAGGCGGAGATGACGGTGGAGATCGCGATGGTCATCGCGAACTGCTTGTAGAACTCGCCGGACAGGCCGGTCATCGCGGCCAGCGGCACGAAGACGGCGACCAGGGTCAGGGCGATGGCGATGATCGGCCCGCTGACCTCCTGCATCGCCTTGTAGGTGGCTTCCTTGGCCGACAGGCCGGACTCGATGTTGCGCTCCACATTCTCGACCACGACGATGGCGTCGTCCACCACGATGCCGATGGCCAGCACCATGCCGAACAGAGACAGCGCGTTGATCGAATAGCCCAGCAGAAGCATGAGGGAGAAGGTGCCGACGATCGACACCGGCACGGCCAGCAGCGGGATGATCGACGCCCGCCAGGTCTGCAGGAAGACGATCACCACCAGCACCACCAGGGCGACGGCTTCCAGCAGGGTGTGGATCACCGCCTCGATGCTCGACCGCACGAACTGGGTGGGGTCGTAGACGATGCTGAAATCGACGCCGTCCGGCATGTCGGCCTTCAGCTCCGCCATCGTCGCCCGGACATTGTCGGCGATGTTCAGCGCGTTGGCGCCCGGCGCCTGGTTGATCGCCAGCGCCACCGCCGGCTTGTTGTCCAGCAGGGAGCGCAGCCCGTACTGCGCCGCGGCCAGCTCCACCCGCGCCACGTCGCGCAGGTAGGTGACGCCGCCGTCCTTGCCGATCTTCAGGACGATGTTGGAGAATTCATCGACCGTCTTGAGGCGGCCCTGCGCATTGATCGACAGCTGCAGCGGCGTGGTCGGCAGGCTGGGGGAGGCGCCGATGACGCCGGCCGCGACCTGCACATTCTGCTCGCGGATCGCCGCCACCACGTCGGACGCGGTCAGGCCGCGCTCGGCCACCTTGTTGGGGTCGAGCCAGACGCGCATGGAATAGTCGCCGGCACCCCAGACCTGCACCTCGCCGACGCCCTGGATACGGCTCAGCCGGTCCTTGACGTTGAGGATGGCGTAGTTGCGCAGGTAGGTCATGTCGTAGCGGTCGTTGGGCGACAGCAGATGCACGACCATGGTCAGGGTGGGCGAACTCTTCACCGTCGTCACGCCCAGCCGCTGCACATCCTCCGGCAGGCGGGGCAGGGCCTGGGAGACGCGGTTCTGCACCAGCTGCTGCGCCTTGTCCGGATCGGTGCCGAGCCGGAAGGTGACGGTCAGCGCTATGTTGCCGTCGCTGTTGGCCTGCGACTGCATGTACAGCATGTTCTCGACGCCGTTGATCTGCTCCTCGAGCGGCGCGGCGACGGTCTCGGCGATGACCTTGGGATTGGCGCCCGGATACTGTGCCCGGACGACGACGGAGGGGGGGACCACCTCCGGATACTCGGAGATCGGCAGCTGGAACAGCGAGATCGCACCCGCCAGGAACAGCGCCACGGACAGGACCCCCGCGAAGATCGGGCGGTCGATGAAGAATTTCGAGATGTTCATGACGGTTCTTCCGGCGGGCGTGGATTATCGCGCCGTGGATGCGGTGCGGATCGGTTCGGGCGTGCCGTTCATCGCGACCGTGCGCGGGCTGACGCGGCTGCCGGGGCGGGCATGCTGCAGGCCGTTGACGACGATACGCTCGCCGGGCTCCAGCCCGCTCTTCACCACCCGCAGACCGGCCTGATGGGCCCCGGTGACGATGGCGCGGTAGGTGACGGTGCCGTCCTCGCCCACCACCAGGACGAACTTCTTGTCCTGGTCGGTGCCGATGGCGCGGTCGTCCACCATCAGCGCGTCGTGCGGCTGGCTGCCGCCGACCTTGATGCGGGCGTAAAGGCCGGGGACCAGCAGCCCGTCGGCATTGTCGAAGCGGGCACGAACGCGGATGGTGCCGGAGGCGGCGTCCATGCGGTTGTCGACATGCTCCACCGCGCCGTCTCGGGAATAGCCAGCCTCGTTGGCCAGACCCAGCTGCACCGGCACGCCGGATGCGTCCTTCACCCCGGCGATGTGGGTCAGGTAGGTCTGCTCATCCACGTCGAAGGAGGCGTAGATCGGCGAAACCGAGACCAGCGTGGTCAGCGGCGCCGCTGCGGCCCCGGCGGCCACCACGTTGCCGACCGTCACCTCGGCGCGCGACACGCGGCCGGAGACAGGGGCGCGGACCTGGCTGTGCTCCAGGTCGATGCGGGCGATCTCCAGCGCCGCCTGGGCGGCCTTCAGATTGGCGGCGGCGGAACGGGCCTCGTTCTCCTTGCTCTCCAGCGACTGGCGCGAAATGGTGTCGTCGCGGACCAGACGCTGGGCGCGCTCCAGGTCGGACGCGGTGAAGCGGACGCGGGCCTGGGCGGCGGCGACCTGCGCCTCCTGCCGGGCGACCTCCGCAGCGAAGGGGCGCTGGTCGATGGTGAACAGCACGTCGCCCTGGCGGACCAGCGCGCCGTTGCGGAAATGCACGGCGGTGATGGCGCCGGCCACCTGGGGCCGCAGCTCGACCCGGTCCACCGCTTCAAGGCGGCCGGAATAGGACTGCCAGTCGGTGATCTTGCGCACCACCACCGGAGCGACGTCCACCTCCGGAGGGGGCGGGGCGGCTGCGGCCGTTTGCGGGGCATCGGCATGGCCCTGGCTGACGACGATGCCGGCGGCACCCGCCGCGGCGACCCCGGCGATCAGGAGAAGGGCGAGCTTGGAGCGTGACTTGGTCATGAGGTCTATCTCCGGCCTGGAGGTAAAAAGAGGGAGGAGAATGTCAGGCGCGCGCGGCGGGCAGCCGGCGGCGCAGGAAGTCGGTGACGGCCAGCAAGGCCGGCCGATGGCCGGGCAGGGCGTCGTGCGAAATAGCGGGAAAGCGGGTGACCTCGGTCGGCACGCCGGCGGCGATCAGGCCGGCGGCATACTGTTCGGCCTCGGTGCGCAGCATGTCGTTCTGGGCGGTGACGATCAGGGCCGGCGGCAGCCCGCCCAGCCGGCGCGATTCCAACGGGGCGGCATAGGGATGCAGGCGCTGCGCCGCCTCGGGCAGATAGGCGCGGTAGCAACGGGCGCAGTCGGCGATGGTGCTGTCGAACAGGCGGGCTGTCGCGCCTGCCTTGCCGTCGGCGTCGCCGATGCCGCCGCGGCTGGCGCGGGTCAGGCTGGGGTCCAGCATCGGGCCGAGCAGCGCCTGCGCCGCAAGGCTCACCCCGCCCAGGTCGCGGGCAAGAAAGGTCAGGGAAGCGGCGACATGGCCGCCGGCATCATAGCCGACGACGCCAAGCCCGCCGCGGGCGACGCCCAGGGACGGCGCCGCGTCGGCGGTCCACAGCGCGGCGCGGTAGGCATCCTGTGCGGCGGTCGGGAAGGGATGGGCGGGGGCCAGGGAGTAGCCGACCGACACCACCAGCGCCGGGGTTTCGGCGGCGATGGCCGCCGCCGTCTCATCCGCCTCCTCCAGCGAGCCGGAGGTAAAGCCGCCGCCATGCAGATAGAGCAGCGCGGGAACCGCAAGCCCGATCAGCGGCCGGTACAGCCGCAGCCGGATGTCCTGGGCATGTCCGGCGATGGTCCGGTCATCGACGGCGAAGGGGCAGGGCTCCATGCCCTGTGCGCTGCCGCGCTCCCCAGCCGTACCTTGCGTCCTCGTCGACCGTCCCATCGCCATCCGGTGCCGTGGCACCCCTCCCGCATTGCAGTGCGGTGGAGTGTGGCTCCTGTTGGCATGCGAATAAATACCGGGTCAGCGGCAACACAATTCGGCTGGGATGAACAATCGCCGGTCACTTGTCGGGTCAGGCCGGCGCAGGGCGATCGTCAGCGCTCGTTGAAGCTGTCGGACAGGGCGAAGTAGATCGGCTTCAGCAGATATTCCAGCAGCGAGCGCTCGCCGGTGGTCATCTCCACCTGGGTCGTCATGCCCGGCAGAACCGGGTGCTGGACATCGTCGCGGCCGACATGGTTGCGGTGGAGCGCGATGACCGCCTTGTAGTAGGGGCGGTGCTGCTCGTCCAGGAAGGTGGTGGCCGAGATGCGCTGCAGCGTGCCGGTGACGGCGCCGTAGCGGGCGAAGTCGTAGGTCAGCACCTTGACCGTCGCCTCCTGCCCGACATGAAGGTGGCCGACGTCGCGCGGGGTCACATGGGCCTCCACCGTCATCTCATGGTCGACCGGGACGATCTGCATCAGGACGCCGCCCTCGGGCACCACGGCGCCGATGGTGTTGACGCGCAGGTCCTGGACCAGCCCGCGCACCGGCGACAGCACGGTCAGCCGCTGGGAACGGTCGTCCAGCTTGGCGCGGGCCTCGCGCAGCTGGGCGATCTCGGCGGTGACGGTGCCCATCTCGGTCACCGCGTCCTGCGCCAGCTTCGCCGTCTGGTCGAGGATGCGGTTGCCGGCTTCGGTGATCGCCTGCTGCGTGGCGATGATCTGCCCCTCGATGCGCCGCTGCTCGCCCATCAGGCGGGACTGCTCGCGCTGGGTTTCCAGCGATTGCAGCTTCGACGACAGACCCATCGATTCCAGCTTGTTGCGGATGTCGACCGATCCGGTGATGAAGGTGATCTGATCCTTGATGCTGGCGAGCTGGCCTTCATACAGCGCCAGTTCCGCTTCACGCTGGGAAACCTGGGCGCGCAGCACGGCGATGGCGGTGTCGCGGGCCTGACGCTGGGTGTCGTAGATCAG
>JBKHVJ010000037.1:0-32234 GCA_046570145.1 Alphaproteobacteria bacterium | reverse complement strand
TGTCGCTTTCTCCTGAAAATTTTCACTGAAGATTTTCAGCGTCAAACACTCTTGATCGCATGACCCGAAGCCGTTCGGACGTCTGCCAAGTTCAATGGAATCAACGGGCCGGCAGCCAGGAAAGATTTGAATTGCAACGTTGGTCGGTGCCACAGGGGCATTCACTCTGCCTGCATATTTCAGCCGACCGCTAGTTTCGCTCGTCCTTTCCCCGCCGCACCCGAGCCACCGCCCCCCGCGTCGCCCGCAGGCGCTCGGTGTAGCGCGCCGGCATCACCGGCGACGTCCACCGCCCCGCCTGCATCAGCCCGGGCAGATCGACGCCGGCGGCCAGCAGGTCCTGGGCGGCGCCGACGCGCAAGCTGTGGCCGCTGAAACCGACGGCGAGCGGGTTGGCTTCGCCGGTGCGCCGTTCCACCACGCAGCGCACCGCCGCCGGGCTCATCCGCTCGCCAGTGCCACTGCGCGACAGGTGGCAGAACAGGAATGCGCCTTCCCGGATGCGTGGCCCCTCCCCGTCCTGTTCGGCCGGCCACCGTGGTGCCACCGCGCGCCAGGCGGTGAGCGCCGCCACCGCCTCAGCCGACAGCCAAGCCTCGGCGCCCTGCCCCTCCTGGTCGGTTTTGGAGCGGCGGATCCGAATGGTCGCCTCTCCCGGGCGTGCATCCGGGTTCAGGGCAAGATCGACCGGGTGCAGGTCGGCCCAGCGCAGCGCCACCAGCTCGTCGGCGCGGGCCAGGGTGTCGCGGCCGACCAGCAGCAGCGCCCGGTCGCGCAGGTCGATCGGACGGAGTGGCTTGCGCCGGTCAGGCTGGGCCGGATCGAGGCGGTTGAGGATCGGCGCCAGCACGGCATCGGTCAGTGCCGCCGCCTGCCGCCGCTCGGAGCCCACCGCGCGCGCATGCCCGCGCCGCTCCAGCGTCACGCTCCAGTGCCGGCAGGGGTCGGTGTGCCCGGCGGCGCGGTGGATCAGGCTGATCGACGCGAGGTAGCGCGCCACGGTCGTCGGCTTGCGGGAGCCGCCGATCTCCTGGATGTAGCGCCGCACCGTCGCCGGCTCGGCGGGCAACCAGGACAGCCCTTGCGGCCCGCACCAGCCGGCGAACAACCGAACGTCGGCCTCGGTGGCGCGCAGGGTTGCCTTGGCATAGCCGCGCTGGGCGACGTCCATGAAGGTGCGCAGCGCCGCCATGGCGGCATCCGCAAGGTCAGGCTTGGGCACCGGCACGGCCACGGCCGACCCGGCGCACGGATTGGCGAAGCCGCCGGCGGCGTGCCACCAGGCGAGCGAGCTGCGGTAGCGCCGCAGGGTGGCGGCCGATCGGCCATCGGCCGCCGCCGCGGCCAGGAAAGCCGCCACCGTCTCCCGGCTGGCCGGCATCGCTGGACGCTTGGTCTGCCCGCACCAGCTCACGAACAGACGCCCGTCGCCGAGCAGGGCGCGCCGGGTGGACGCCGCCATGGCGCGCGTGGCGAAGGCGGCGCGGAGGCGGTCAACGTCACCGACTGACAGGGCAGGCTCAAACGCGAAGGGAATGGCGGCCTCTGTGGCCGTCGGCGTGCGGTGGGTGGTGTCAGCAAACTCAATAATCTTTACTCGCAAATATCATAGAAACAAGTACTTGTCCCAGTCGCGATATCGTTAACTGGATACCAATAACGCAAACTGAAGCACGAGCCTGAGCTCAATAAGGTTAACCGGAGCGCCCCGATGTCGACTGACCGCCCCGGAGGACCACATCGCTTGTCGGACCGAGTGCATCCCGACAGCGGTCAAGCCGACGCTCAGGCGGGCGACAGCATGGCCAAACGGCGGCACGTGCCTCCCGAAGGCGGACCTGCGGTCGGGTTCCAGTCAAGGTTATTGAGATAGCCGGTAAAGGTTATTGAGGTCGAAGGGGCACCGGCGGCACGCGCCAGTTCATGTTATTACGACCAGGGTTCCGGCTGGACCGGCTTCAGTAAAGGTTATTTCGACAGCCGACAGCTGAAGGACGGCGATCGCGTCGTCACCGCCGGTGTCCACAAGCTCGATTCCGGACAGAAGGTCCGTATCTGGACGGAGCCGGCGCGATGAACCACTCCCGAATGAACCTGTCGGCCTGGGCGCTGGCGCACCGCACGCTGGTGTTGTTCATGATGCTCGCCAGCGTGCTGGCCGGCGCGCTCGCCTACATGAATCTGGGTCGTGCGGAGGATCCGTCCTTCACCTTCAAGGTGATGGTGGTCCGCACCCAGTGGCCGGGCGCCACCGCGCGCGAGGTGGAGCAGTTCGTCACCGACCGTATCGAGAAGAAGCTGGAGGAGGTGCCCTACTACGACGTCTCCCGCAGCTATTCCAAGCCCGGCGAGTCTGTGGTCTTCGTCCAGTTGAAGGACTACACCCCGCCGAAGATGGTGGCCGATCTGTGGTATCAGGTCCGCAAGAAGATCGGCGACATCACCTATACGCTGCCCGATGGCGTGGTCGGCCCCTTCTTCAATGACGAGTTCGGCGACGTCTATTCCGCCATCTACGGCTTCATGGGCGAGGATTTCACGCCGGCCCAGTTGAAGAAGGTGGCGGAGCAGGCGCGCGCGCGCCTGCTGAAGCTGCCGGGCGTCGAGAAGATCGACCTGATCGCTCCGCAGGAGGAGCGCGTCTATGTCGAGATCTCCAGCCAACGGCTCGCCAGCTTCGGTTTGCCGGTGGAGTCGGTGATCCAGGCGCTGCAGCGCGAGAATGCCATCGCCGCCTCGGGCGATGTCGATACCGGATCGCAGCGGGTCTATGTCCGCCTCGATCTCGGCCTCGATACCGCCGCGGCGGTGCGCGCCATCCCGGTGGAGAGCGGCGGGCGGCTGCTGACCATCGGCGACGTGGCGGAGGTCAAGCGCGGCTATGTCGAGCCGCGCCGCTACACCCTGCGCTACAAGGGGCGCGACGCCATCGGGCTCGGCGTCGTCATGGCGAAGGGCGGCAACGTGCTGAAGCTGGGCGAGCAGCTCGACACCGCGATGGAGAAGGTCAGGGCGGAGCTTCCGGTCGGGCTGGAGGTGGCGCAGATCGCCGACCAGCCGACGGTCGTCGAAAACTCGGTCGGCGAGTTCATGAAGTCGCTGGCCGAAGCGCTGGGCATCGTCATCCTGGTCAGCCTCGTCAGCCTGGGCTGGCGCACCGGCATCGTCGTGGCGCTGGCCGTGCCGCTGGTGCTGGCGATGACGTTGGTGGCGATGCAGATCCTGCACATCGACCTACAGCGGATCTCGCTGGGCGCCCTCATCATCGCGCTGGGCCTGCTGGTGGACGACGCCATCATCGCGGTGGAGATGATGGTGGTGAAGATGGAGCAGGGATGGGACCGGCTGAAGGCCGGGGCCTTCGCCTACACCTCCACCGCATTTCCGATGCTGAGCGGCACCATTGTCACTGCCGCCGGCTTCGTGCCCGTCGGCTTTGCGGCGTCGGCCGCCGGCGAATACACCAACTCCATCTTCTGGGTGGTGGCGCTGTCGCTGATGCTGTCCTGGGTGGTGGCGGTGATCTTCACCCCCTATCTCGGCTGGCTCCTGCTGCCCAAGCCCAAGCATGTGGTGCCGGACGGGCACGAACTGGACATCTACAACACGCGGACCTACCGCATCCTGCGCCGGATGATCGAGGCCTGCGTGCGGGCGCGCTGGCTCACCATCGGCGTGACGTTGGCGGCCTTCGTCACCGCGCTGGTCGGCTTCGGCCATGTCCAGCAGCAGTTCTTCCCCTCCGCCAGCCGGCCGGAGCTGTTGATCGACATCCGCCTTGCCGAGGGCTCGTCGTTCGAGGCGACGTCCGCCGAGGTCAAGCGGATGGAGGCGGTGCTGGCCAAGGACCCCGACGTCGATTACTGGGTCGCCTACACCGGCGGCGGCTCCCCGCGCTTCTACCTGCCGCTCGACCAGCAGTTGGAAACCGCCAACTTCGCCCAGTTCATGGTGATGACCAAGGGGCTGGAGGAACGCGAGCACTTCATGCAGGGGCTGGAGCCGACCCTGGAATCCGACTTCCCCGCCGCCCGCGTCCGCATCAGCCGGCTGGAGAACGGACCGCCGGTCGGCTATCCGGTGCAGTTCCGCGTCACCGGCGACGACCCGGCGACCATCCGCAAGATCGCCTATCAGGTGCGCGACACCATGCGTGCCCACCCCAACACCGCCAACGTCCATCTGGACTGGGACGAGCTGTCCAAGCGCGTCCGGCTGGAGGTGGACACCGCCAAGGCCCGCGCGCTGGGCGTGTCGAAGCAGGATCTGTCCAACGCCCTGCAACTGCTGCTGAACGGCATGTCGGTCACCCAGTACCGCGAGGGGACGGAGCTGATCGGCGTCCTGTTGCGCACCACGCCGGAGGAGCGGGCGGACCTGTCGCGCCTGGGTGAGCTGAACATCCGCACCGGCCGCGGCACCACCGTGCCCCTGAGCCAGGTCGCCACGGTCCGCTACGAGCTGGAGGAACCGGTGCTGTGGCGCCGGGGCCGCGAGACGACGATGACCATCAAGGGCGACGTGACCGGTGGCCTGCAGGCTCCGGTGGTCAGCACCCAATTGAACGGGCAGCTGAACGCGTTGCGCGCCACCCTGCCCGACGGCTACGCCATCACCATGGGCGGCGCCATCGAGGAAAGCGCCAAGGGCCAGGACTCGATCAACGCCATGATGCCTTTGATGCTGCTGATCATGGTCACCACGCTGATGCTGCAACTGCAGAGCTTTTCGCGCGTGTTCATGGTCCTGCTGACCGCGCCCTTGGGACTGATCGGCGTCACCGCGTCGCTTCTGCTGTTCAACCTGCCCTTCGGCTTCGTCGCCATGCTGGGCGTCATCGCGCTGGCCGGGATCATCATGCGCAACTCGGTCATCCTGGTCGACCAGATCGAGCAGGACATCCGCAGCGGCCGGTCGCGCTGGGACAGCATCGTGGAGGCGACGGTCCGCCGCGCCCGCCCCATCGCCCTGACCGCCGCTGCGGCGATCCTCGCCATGATCCCGCTGACTCACAGCGTCTTCTGGGGACCGATGGCAGTCGCCATCATGGGCGGTCTGGCGGGCGCGACGGTGCTGACGATCTTCTTCCTGCCGGCGCTCTATGCCGCCTGGTTCCGCGTGCCCCGGCCGGAGACGGAAGAGGAGGAAGACACCGGGGTGAATGGAGCGCTGCCCAATCCGGCGCTGGGGGATTGATGGCCGACTGTTTCGCTCAAGCTTGACCGTGGTCAAGGGATGCCCGGGCGTCCCATGCGAGGGTGCCGCCACAATCGATCTCCCGATTGCATCATCACTGCTGATGATCCTCTTTCGTACTGTAACTTTGCGCCCGGCGGCACTGGCCTCCGGGCGCATTTTTCTCGGCCCCTTTTACGGTTCGCACGAGCGCGGGGGATGGAACGCCGCCGCGTGCATCCTGTTGGGCAATCAAACAGCCGGTCGCCGCATTCCTGCCCCGGGGAGAAGACCGTGGCCAACGTCAATCGCCTGCGCCAGCGGATGGTCGACACCCAGATCGCCCGCCGCGGCATTCGCGCCGAACCCGTCCTCAACGCCATGCGTGCCGTCCCGCGCGAGTATTTCGTCGCGCCCGAGATGGTGGAGTTCGCCTATGAGGACTCGCCCCTGCCCATCGGGGAGGAGCAGACGATCTCGCAGCCCAGCGTCGTGGCCGCGATGATCGAGGCGGCGGAGGTCGGCGCGAACGACAGGGTGCTGGAGGTCGGGGCCGGCTCCGGCTATGTCGCGGCGCTGCTGGGCCACATCGCCCGTCAGGGCCGGGGCAGCGTCTTCGCGGTCGAACGGCACCCCAATCTGGCCCAATCCGCACGCCGCCGGCTGCAGGATCTGGGGTTCGGCGACGTGACGGTGCGCACTGGCGACGGGACGGAAGGCTGGCCGGAGAAAGCGCCCTTCGACGTCATCCTGGTGTCGGCCGGCGGGCCGGATGTTCCGAAGGCACTGATGGATCAGCTTGCCATCGGTGGGCGGATGGTGATCCCGGTCGGGTCCCGCCGCGACCAGACGCTGGTGAAGGTCGTCCGTCACGGAGAGACCGAGTTCGAACGGGAGGAGCGGGACCGTGTGTCCTTTGTGCCGCTGATCGGCGCCCAGGGCTGGGCGGAGGACGGCACGAGGTCGGGCAGCCTCCACGGTCCGGGACGGCTGCCGGGAGAGCCGCCCGCCACCGTGCCGGAGATGATCGCCGATGCCGCCGAACCTCTGCCGGACCTCGACAGCCCCGACTTCGGCCGGCTGTTCGACCGCTGGGGCGACCGCCGAGTCGTGCTGCTGGGCGAGGCGAGCCACGGCACCTCGGAGTTCTACCGCGCCCGCGCCGCCATCACGAAAAGGCTGATCGAGCGGCACGGCTTCACCATCGTCGCCGTCGAGGCCGATTGGCCGGACGCCGCCGTGATCGACCGCTATGTCCGCCACCGCCCCGGCGGCCGGTCGGAGGAAGCGCCCTTCCGGCGATTCCCCAGCTGGATGTGGCGGAACACCGACGTCGCCGCCTTCCTCGATTGGCTGCATGACCGCAATCGCAGTCAGCCGCCGGAGCGCCGCGCCGGATTCTATGGGTTGGACATGTACAACACAGGCGGCTCCATCGCCGCGGTCCTGGGCTATCTCGACCAAGTCGATCCGGAGGCTGCGGCGGTGGCACGCGAGCGCTACGGCTGTCTGACACCCTGGCAGCACGATCCCGCCACCTATGGCCGCGCGGCGCTGTCCGGCGGCTTCCGCAAATGCGAGGCGGCGGTGATCGAGCAATGCCGGGCCTTGCTGGAAAAGCGGCTGGATTATGCGGGGGAGGACGGCGACCGCTTCCTCGACGCCGCCCAGAACGCCCGCCTGATCGCCACGGCCGAGCGCTATTACCGCATCATGTATTACGGCGGGGCGGACAGCTGGAACCTGCGCGACACCCATATGTTCGAAACGCTCGCCAATCTGCTGGAGGCCAAGGGGCCGGACGCCAAGGCGGTGGTGTGGGCCCACAACTCCCACATCGGCGATGCCCGCCAGACCGACATGGGCATCACCCGCGACGAGCTGAACATCGGCCAGCTTTGCCGCGAGCGCTTCGGCGCGGAGGCGGCGCTGATCGGCTGCGGCACCCATACGGGAACGGTGGCCGCGGCCACCGACTGGAACGGCGCCATGGAGGTGAAGCAGGTTCGACCGTCGCGCAGCGACAGCTATGAACGGCTCTGCCATGACGCCGGAGTGCGGAGTTTCCTGCTCGACCTTCAGGCGGAGTGGAATGCGGCGGTGCGGGGTGCCCTGCTGACGCCGCGGCTGGAACGCTTCATCGGCGTCATCTACCGCCCCGAGACGGAGCTGTGGAGCCACTATTCGGAAGCGACTCTGCCCGGCCAGTTCGACGCCTGGGTCTGGTTCGACGAGACGACCGCCGTCACCCCGCTGGGGCCAGAGCACGCCCGGACCGACGTCCCCGACACCTATCCCTTCGGGGTGTGAGAGGCATCCGCGTCAGATGAAGAACACCAGCGTGGTCAGACCCAGCAACGGCACCAGGATGCCGAAGGACCAGGCCATATAGCCGAAGAAGCTGGGCATGGCGACGCCGCGCTCCTCCGCGATGGCCTTGACCATGAAGTTGGGGGCGTTGCCGATGTAGCTGTTGGCGCCCATGAACACCGCGCCGGCGGAAATCGCGGTCAGTGTCAGCGACAGGTCGGTCATCAGAACCTTCGCGTCGCCACCGGCCGTGTTGAAGAAGATCAGGTAGGTCGGCGCGTTGTCGAGGAAGCTGGACAGGATGCCGGTGGCCCAGAAATAGGCGGCCGGATTCGGCTTCCCGCCCTCGTTGACCGCCGAGATGATCGCGCCCAGCGCGCCGTCGGTGCCGGCCTTCAGGATGGCGATGGCCGGGATGATGGTCAGGAAGATCGCGGCGAACAGCTTCGCCACCTCCAGGATCGGACCCCAGCTGAAGCCGTTCAGGCGGCGGCTCTGCTTGCTGGTCAAGGCAAGCGACAGCCCGGTGATGCCCAGCAGCAGCAGGTTCGACACGATGCTCTCCAGCGGCACCGTCACATGGTACAGCGTGACGCCGACCCCCGGATGCCAGACGCCGCTGAGCAGCACCGCGCCGACGATGGCCACCAGCAGCAGCAGGTTGACCGAGCCCTCGATCCGGATCGGCTCCCTCTCGTGCACGCCCTCGATCAGCGGGTGTTTGCCGGGGTCGCGGGTGTGGAGGTAGAGGTCGAGGACGAAGTAGATCACCAGCAGCAGGGCCGCCAGGAAGGCCATCGGCGCGAACAGGTGGACCGTCGGCCAGAAGAAATCGACACCCTTCAGGAAGCCCAGGAACAGCGGGGGATCGCCCAGCGGGGTCAGCGATCCCCCGACATTCGACACCAGGAAGATGAAGAACACCACGGTGTGGACCTTGTGGCGCCGATGTTCGTTCGCGCGCAGCAGCGGCCGGATCAGCAGCATCGAGGCGCCGGTGGTGCCCATCAGGCTGGCCAGGACGGTGCCCAACGCCAGCCCGACCGTGTTGGCCAGCGGCGTCCCCACCAGCGAGCCCGCCAACCGCACGCCGCCCGCCACCGTGAACAATGCGGTCAGCAGCACGATGAAGGGGATGTATTCAAGCAGGACCGTATGCAGCAGCTCGTAGGTCGCCAGATCGAGCCCGAAGGTTGCGGCGAACGGCACCAGGAAGGCGAGCGCCCATACGGCCGAGATCTTGCCGAAATGATGGTGCCAGACCATCGGCGCCAGCAGCGGGAACAGTGCGATCGACAGCAGGATTCCGGCGAAGGGAACCACCCAGACGGCGCTGAGCAGCCGGCCGTCCAGATGCGGCACGCCGCCATGGACCACCTCCGCCGCCAGGGCGCCATGCGTGCCCAGCAAAAGGCCGCCGATGGCGAATGCCGCACCGATGACGGCCGGGAACAAGGACTGGCGGCGGGAGCGCATGGGGGAATTGATCATCGGTCCGGATGGTAGGCTGACGAAAGGAACGGGAGTATGCGGACTGGCGCAGCGTAAGCCAAGCCGGAAGGGACGCTACCATACCAACTTTCGCGGACGGACGCAGGAACTCATCACCGGCAGGCCCGCATGACGACCGCTTGATCCGCAACCCTGGTCCAGCCCGACAGCGGCCGGCAATCGACACCCGCGCACAGCCGGTGCTCGCCTGTGAAGCCGGAGGCAGCCAACGCGACGCTCTCCTGCGGCGGCAGGCCGGGCACCCACACGAGCCAGCCGCCTTCGGTCAGCCGGGCGCCCGGTCCCGGTTCCATACCGGCCCCCGTACCGCGGATCCGGGCCTCGACCGGCCGCAGCCGGCCGGAGTCCACCGACCAGCGTTCGCGCCATTCGGTCTTCTCGATGGAATGGGTCCAGGACAGGGTGAAATCCGTCCCCGGCAGCGACGCCAGCAGCGCGCCGCCGAGGGCGAACAGGCAGAGACCGGACACGTCACAAGGCGGGTGCGGCGGCGGGAACGTTCCGGCGGCGGCGGTACTGCCACAGCAGGAACAGCCCGGTCAGGACGAAGGCGATCTCGTCGGTGATCGGCAATGCCACCACGAACAGGAAGGCCGTGACGGCGGCATAGAGGCGGGCCGGCAGCGGCAGGGTGGTCCAGAAGAAGCCGATGGTGGCGGCTCCCCACAACCCGATGGCGATGCAGGCCTTGAAGACGATGTAGGCCACGGCGATCCAGTTCTCGGTCTGCAGGAGCAGCGCCGGGTCGTACACCGCCATGAAGGGCACCACATAGCCGGCCATCGCGATGCGGGTGGCGATGAACCCGATCTTCATGTGCCCGACCCGCGCGATGGAGGAGGCGGCGAGCGCCGCCAGCGCCACCGGCGGGGTCAGGTCGGCCATGATGCCGAAATAGAAGACGAACATGTGGCTGACGATCAGCGGCACGCCCATGGTAAGCAGCGCTGGGGCGGCGATGGACGCGGTGATGATGTAGTTGGCCGTGGTCGGAAGCCCGGTCCCCAACACGATGCAGGTCACCATCGTCAGCACCAGCGCCGCAAGCAGGCTGCCGCCCGACAGGTTGACGATGGTGGTGGCGAAGCTGGAAGCCAGGCCGGTCAGCGTCATCATGCCGATCAAAACCCCGACCAGCGCACAGGCGACGCCGACGCCGATGGCGTTCTTCGCACCGTCGGCGGTGGCATTGACCACCAGTCGCAGCGTCTCACGCCCACCCTTGAGCATCAGGCAGGGGACGACCAGCACGGCGACCATGGCAAAGGCCAGATGCTCCGTCCGCAGGCCCGTCCGCCACAGACCGGCGGCGACCAGACCCAGCAGCACCCAGAATCCGGCGCGCAACACTGTCGGGCCGATGGAGGTGACCAGGCTCATGCCCAGGATCAGGGCTATGGTGGCGGCGATGCCGATCACGCCGGCGAACAGCGGCGTGAAGCCGGAGAAGAGCAGATAGACCAGGGCCGCCAGCGGCAGGATCAGATACCAGCCGTCCCGCAGGGCGAGCAGCGCGCTGGGGCACTCCTCCCGCGGCAGGCCGACCAGATTGCACTTCCCAGCCTCCAGATGCACCATCCAGAAGGCGCTGCCGAAATACAGGATGGCGGGAATGGCGGCGGCAATGGCGACATCGCTGTAGGGCACGCCGATGGTTTCCGCCATGATGAAGGCGGCCGCCCCCATCACCGGCGGCATCAACTGGCCGCCCATGCTGGCCGTCGCCTCCACCGCGCCGGCGAAGGCGGGACGGTAGCCGAAGCGGGTCATCAGCGGGATCGTGAACTGGCCGGTGGTCAGCACATTGGCGACGCCCGACCCGTTGATCGTCCCCATGAAGCCTGACGAGAAGACCGCCACCTTTGCCGGCCCACCCTTGGAATGGCCGACGAGGCCCAGTGAGACATCGTTGAACAGCTTGATCATCCCAGCCCGCTCCAGGAAGGCGCCGAACAGGATGAACAGGAAGATGTAGGTGGCCGACACGAAGGTCGGCGTGCCGTAGATGCCCTCGGTCGACAGGAACAGCGTGTCGATCACCTGGTCGAACCCATAGCCGCGATGTGCCAGCCCGAAGGGCAATTCCCGTCCGAACAGGGCGTAGGGAATGAACACGCCGCACAGGATCGGCAGCGCCAGCCCCATGATGCGCCGGGCCGCCTCGAAGACCAGGGCCACCGCGACGGCGCCGACGACGATGTCGGTCGCGCTCGGGTCGCCGGCCCGTTGAATCAGGTCGACCTCGAAGACGTAATGGTAAAGACCGATGGCGAAGCCGGCGAGGCCTAGCAGCCAGTCGTACCAGGGCACCCGCCGGCGCGCGCCGGTCCTGCGCGCGCCGAACAGAGTGAAGGTCATCAGGATCAGAAAGCCGACATGGACCGACCGCACCACGACGGTGGAGAGAGGATTGAAGGCGGCGGTCCAGATCTGGAACATGGAAAAGGCCACGGCGATGGCAAACACCGCCCGCCCGTCGAAGCCTTCGAAGGCGGCGACATGGGCGGGATTCTCCCGATCTATCGCTTGGCGGGTTTGGGCATCCGCCTCGTTGTCATGAATCATAGGTCTGCGTTCTCCGCGGCCTTCGTTTTTCCGTTACATCAGCCCCTTTTCCTTGAAGTACTTGATGGCACCCGGATGCAGCGGCACCGGCGACTGGGTGGCGGTCTGGTCGAGCTTGATCTGCTTGGCGGCGACATGGGCGGCGGCCAGCGCGTCGAGATTCTCGAACAGGGTCTTGGTCATGGCATAGGCGGCGTCGTCCGACACGCCGGAATGGCTGACCAGCAGGTTGCGGACCGCGGCGGTCGGCACCGCTTCTGTTTGGCCCGGATAGGTGCCGGCGGGAATCGTCTCGGTGATATAGGCGGCGTCGCCGACCTTCTGCACCAGATCGGCCGGAATGCTGACGATGGTGACCTCCTGCGAAGCCGACAGGTCCTTGATCGCCGCCACGCCGAGACCGGCGGAGATCAGCGTCGCGTCCAGTTGTCGGTTCTTGATCAGGTCGACCGATTCGCCGAAGGGCAGGTACTCGGTCTTGGCGAAGTCCTTGTAGGCAAGCCCGGCGGCACCGAAGATGGCCCGCGCGTTCAGCTCCGTCCCCGACTTCGGCGCACCGACCGACACGCGCTTGCCCTTCAGGTCGGCCAGGGTCTTGATGCCTGACTCCTTGCTGGCTACCACCTGGATGTAGTTGGGATAGATCGCGGCGATGGTGCGCAGCTTCTCCAGCTTCTGCTTGAAGCCGACCTCCTCGTTGCCCTTCCAGGCGTCGCTCAGCGAATCGCCCAGCGTGAAGCCGATCTCGCCGCGGCCGGCCTGCAGAAGGTTCAGGTTCTCGACCGACGCCTTTGTCGCTTGCGCCGTCACCTTTGCCCCCGGCAGCGCCTTGCCGTACACGTTCGACAGGGCGACACCCAACGGGTAATAGACGCCGCTGGTGCCGCCGGTCAGAACGGTGATGAAGGTTTCCGCCTTGGCCGGCAGGGCAGCAAGTCCAAGTCCGAGTCCAAGGCCGGCGGCAGTGCACAGGGCCAGGACGTGACGTTTCACGGACGGGCGATTCATAGCGGCTCTCCCCATTATCGTTGCTGCGCCCGGATCGGTGCCGGGCTGACTTGTTCGTGTGCCCGCAAATGTGCGGGCTGCCCCAACCCACTGTAACGCGCCACAAAATTGCGCGCCAGTACGTACAATCCGATATGAGAACGGTCCGCGCACCATTCTTTCGGCCAAGACATGCAGAGCCTCCTTGACCTCGACGGCCAGTCACCCCCTATCCTTGTGGCGGAAGACCGCCGGCCGAAGCGGACACCACCACGGCTCCGGCTCAAGGCGCGTCACACGACAGCAACAAGTCCCAACTGCACGCCAAACGACTGCAAGCCAGACTTCAGCCAGCGGGAGGAAAACCGATGTCCTGTACCGTTTCGATGACCGTCAATGGCAAGACGGTCTCGCGCGAGGTGGAGGAGCGCACCCTGCTCGTCGCCTTCCTGCGCGAGCATCTGGGCCTGACGGGCACCCATGTCGGCTGCGACACCAGCCAGTGCGGCGCCTGCGTCGTCCATGTGGACGGACGGTCGGTGAAGTCCTGCACCACGCTGGCCGTCCAGGCCAATGGAACGGAGGTCACGACGATCGAAGGGCTGGCGGCGGCTGACGGCACGCTGCATCCGATGCAGGCCGCCTTCCGCGAGCATCACGGGCTGCAGTGCGGCTTCTGCACGCCGGGCATGGTGATGAGCGCCGTCGATCTGGTCCGCGACAACCCGAACCCGACCGAGGCCGAGATCCGCGAGGGGCTGGAGGGCAACATCTGCCGCTGCACCGGCTATCACAACATCGTCAAGGCGGTGAAGGCGGGTGCCGAATCCATGGCCGGGGCGCAAGCGGCGCCGGTCGCGGCCGAATAAGGGCTGAAGCCCAAAAAAGCAGGCATTTCCGCATCTTACGCGTTCCTGTGGGAGGAAACACGAGATGGCGAACCCCAATGGCATCGGCGCCTCGGTGCGCCGGCGCGAAGACCAGCGCTTTCTGACCGGCCGCGGCAACTACACCGACGATTTCAAGCGCCCGCACATGACCCATGCGGTCCATGTGCGCTCTCCCTATGCCCATGCCCGCATCCTGGGAATCGACTTCACGGACGCACTGGCGATGCCGGGCGTGGTCGCCGTGCTGACCGGAGCCGACATGGAGGCCGACAAGGTCGGCAGCCTGCCCTGCGGCTGGCAAATCCATTCCAAGGACGGCTCGCCGATGAAGGAGCCGCCGCATTATCCGCTGGCACGCGACCGCGTGCGCTATGTCGGCGACGCGGTGGCGGTGGTCATCGCCGAGACCCGCGAGCAGGCGCGCGACGCCGCCGAGGTGGTGGTGGTCGATTACGAGGAACTGCCGGCGGTGGGCTCCTCCACCCGTGCGGTCGCCGGCGGCGCTCCGCTGGTCCATGACGATGCGCCGGACAATGTCTGCTACGACTGGCATCTGGGCGATCAGGCGGCGGTGGATGCCGCCTTCGCCAATGCCGCCCATGTCGCCAGGATCGATCTGGTCAACCAGCGGCTGGTGCCGAACGCGATGGAACCGCGGGCGGCGATGGGTGAATACGACCAGTCCAGCGGCGAATACACCCTGACCACCACCAGCCAGAACCCGCACGTCACCCGCCTGCTGATGGGCGCCTTCGTGCTTGGCATTCCCGAACACAAGCTGCGGGTGGTGGCGCCCGATGTCGGTGGCGGATTCGGATCGAAGATCTTCCATTACGGCGAGGAGGCCGTCGTCACCTGGGCGGCGCGCAAGGTCGGCCGGCCGGTGAAATGGACCGCCGACCGCTCCGAAAGCTTCCTGACCGACGCCCATGGCCGCGACCATGTCAGCCATGCCGAACTGGCGATGGACGCCGACGGCAATTTCCTGGCGCTCCGCGTCTCGACACTGGCCAACCTGGGCGCCTATCTGTCCACCTTCGCGCCGTCGATCCCAACCTACCTCTACGCCACCTTGCTGGCTGGCCAGTACAAGACCCCGGCGATCTATGCCGAGGTCAAGGCGGTCTTCACCAACACTGCGCCCGTCGATGCCTATCGCGGCGCCGGCCGGCCGGAGGCCTGCTATCTGATCGAACGTCTGGTCGATGTCGCCGCCGGCGTGGTCGGCATGGACAAGACCGAAATCCGCCGCCGCAACTTCGTGCCGAAGGAGGCGATGCCCTACCAGACGCCGGTGGCGCTGCAATACGACACCGGCGACTTCGCCAAGAACCTGGACATCGCGCTTCCGCTGGTCGACTACCCCGGCTTCCAGCAGCGCCGCGCCGAATCGAAGGCGCGCGGCAAGCTGCGCGGCATCGGGTTCGCCACCTACATCGAAGCCTGCGGCATCGCGCCCAGCAATGTAGCCGGTGCGCTCGGCGCTCGCGCGGGACTTTATGAATGCGCGGAAGTCCGTTTCCATCCAACGGGTTCCGTGACGGTCTTCACAGGCGCTCACAGCCACGGCCAGGGCCATGAGACCACCTTCGCCCAGATCGTGGCCGACCGCTTCGGCATCCCGATCGAGAATGTCGAGATCGTCCACGGCGACACCAACAAGATCCCCTTCGGCATGGGCACCTACGGCTCGCGCTCGCTCGCGGTCGGCGGGTCGGCCCTGGTGAAGGCGATGGACAAGGTGGAACGCAAGGCGAAGAAGATCGCCGCCCACATGCTGGAGGCCGCCGAGACCGACATCGAGGTCAAGGACGGCCGCTTCACCGTCGCCGGCACCGACAAGAGCCTGGGCATCGGCGAGATCGCCCTGCAGGCCTACGTCCCGCACAACTTCCCGCTGGACGAACTGGAGCCGGGACTGGACGAGCAGGCCTTCTACGATCCCAAGAACTTCACCTATCCCAACGGCTGCCATGTCTGCGAGCTGGAGATCGACCCCGACACCGGCGTCACCACAATCGTCAGCTTCGCCGCGGTGGATGATTTCGGCAACGTCATCAACCCGCTGATCGTCGAGGGGCAGGTGCATGGCGGTCTGGTCCAGGGCATCGGTCAGGCTTTGTACGAGAACTGTGTCTATGACGAGGAGTCGGGCCAGCTCGTCACCGGTTCCTACATGGACTATTGCATGCCGCGGGCGGACGATGTCCCATCCTTCACCGTGCGCTACCATGAGGATCAGCCCTGCACCCACAACCCGCTGGGCGTGAAGGGCTGCGGCGAGGCCGGGACCATCGGTGCCGCCGCCGCCGTGATGAACGCGGTGGTGGATGCGCTGGCGGACTATGGCGTCACCCACATGGACATGCCGGCGACGCCGGAAAAGGTCTGGCGGACCATCCGTGACGCTGCCCCTGCTCCCGCCATGGCGGCGGAATAAGACGGCCGAAGAAGAAGGAGGCTAGAGAATGTACGCGTTCACGTACCAACGGCCGATATCGCTTGCCGACGCGGCGGCCGCCATCCAGGCGGAAGAGGCCAAGCTGCTGGGCGGCGGCCAGACCCTGCTGCCGACGCTGAAACAGCGCCTCGCCCGCCCGACCGACCTGATCGACCTCGGTGCCATTACCGAGCTGAAGGGCATCCGTGAAGCCGATGGAGGGCTGGAGATCGGCGCCTTCACCCGTCATGCGGAGGTCGCCCATTCCGACCTCGTCAAGCGGGTGATCCCGTCGCTGGCCAGCCTCGCCGAGGGCATCGGCGACCGGCAGGTCCGCAACATGGGCACGATGGGCGGGTCCATCGCCAACGCCGATCCGTCGGCCGACTATCCGTCGGCGGTGGTGGCGCTGAAGGCCACGGTGACCACCGACCGCCGCAGCATCGCCGGCGACGATTTCTTCACCGGCATGTTCGAAACCGCGCTGGAGCCGGGCGAGATCGTCAAGTCGGTGCGCTTCTCCCGTCCCGACAAGGCGGCCTACGCCAAGTTCCGCAACCCGGCCAGCCGCTACGCCATCGTCGGCGTGTTCGTGGCTCGGTTCGGTGCGGAGGTCCGGGTGGCGGTGACCGGTGCCGCCGGCTCCGTCTTCCGTGCCGAAGCATTCGAGACGGCACTCTCCGCCGACTTCCGCGCCGCCGCCCTGAACGGGCTGTCGGTGGAGGCCGACGGCCTGAACGCAGACATCCACGCCAGCGCCGACTACCGCGCCCACCTCGTCACCGTCATGGCTAAGCGGGCGGTGGAAGCGGCGGGTTAAGGAGGGTTGCGCCCTCGCCATGGATACTACTGCCGTGGCGAGGGCGCTTGACGCAGCAGGAATAGGGCGGTCAGACTTTCTCTTTGCCGATCATCGTCCGAATTGGGAACGCCCGCGTTTACATCTATGCCGACGACCATAATCCGCCGCATTTCCACATTGTCGGACCAGACTTCAACGCATTGGTCCGGATCAATGATTTGACCTTGCTGAAAGGCACCGCGCCGCCTGATACGATGCGCAAGGTGCTGGAATGAGCGGGAGAAAGCCGGCCGTTGCTCGCATTGCGCTGGATCGAAATCAATGGCGAGGAGTAAGTCGATGGACCAGCCCCGCGTCGCCGCGGTCGAAGCTATTTCCGGTACGTCGTCGGTGGCCATCACTTGGGTCGACGGCACTCGGGACGTGGTCGACCTGTCCGATCCGATCCGCCGCTTCACCATGTTGCGTCCACTTGCCGATCCGGCCCTATTCGCCAAGGTGAAGGTCGTTGCCTGGGGCTGGGCCATAGGCTGGGGTGACGTGGAGGACCCGGACATCGATTATCCCGCCGATCGGCTGTGGCAGCGTGCGCAGGACCAGCGGCGTGCCGCCGCCTGACGCCCTGCAATCATTCAATCCATCAAGGCCATTAATGACAACTCCTCTCCCCGCCTCCGTCGATGAAACGCTGGCGCTTCTCACCCGCGGCAATTACGTCGCGGACCGTTCGCTGGCGACCGCGCTGTTCCTGGCGCTGAAGCTGAAGCGTCCGCTGTTCCTGGAGGGTGAGGCCGGTGTCGGCAAGACGGAGATCGCCAAGGTCCTGTCGGCGACGCTCGGCCGCAAGCTGCTGCGGTTGCAATGCTATGAGGGGCTGGATGCGTCGTCAGCCGTCTATGAGTGGAACTATGCCCGTCAGATGATGGAAATCCGGCTGGCAGAGGCGTCGGGCGGGCAGGACCGCGAATCCCTCGCCTCCGACCTGTTCTCCGGACGCTTCCTGGTCAAGCGCCCGCTGCTGCAGGCGCTGGAGCCGGACCTCGCCGGGCCGCCGGTGCTGCTGATCGACGAGCTGGACCGCACCGACGAGCCGTTCGAGGCCTATCTGCTGGAGATCCTGTCCGACTATCAGGTCTCGATCCCGGAGTTCGGCACCGTCCATGCGCCCGAGCCGCCCATCGTCATCCTCACCTCCAACCGCACGCGCGAAATCCACGACGCGCTGAAGCGGCGCTGCTTCTACCACTGGGTCGATTACCCGAACGCCGGGCGGGAGCGGGAGATCGTCGCAGTCAAGGCGCCGCAGGCCGACGCAAGACTGGCGGCCCAGGTGGTCGGCTTCGTCCAGACCCTGCGCGGCATGGACCTCTACAAGGCGCCGGGCGTTGCCGAGACGCTGGACTGGGCGCAGGCGCTGGTGGAACTGAACCAGTTGGAGCTCGAACCCTCCGTCATCAACGACACGCTGGGCACGCTGCTGAAATACCAGGACGACATCGCCCGCATCCAGGGCAGCGAGGCGGCGCGCATCCTGACCCAGGTCAAGACCGAGCTGGCCGCCACCACCGCGCGCTGAGGCCGCCATGACGGACGACGCGCCGGCCGGCCGACTCACCCTCAACCTGATGCATTTCGCCCGCGCGCTGCGCGCCGCCGGCCTGCCGGTCGGGCCGGGCAAGGTCCTGCAGGCGGTGGAGGCGGTGGAGGCGGTCGGCCTGTCCAACCGCACCGACTTCTATTGGGCGCTGCACGCCGTCTTCGTGAACCGCCACGACCAGAGCGAGCTGTTCGACCAGGCCTTCCATGTCTTCTGGCGCAACCCCGACATCCTGAAAAAGATGATGTCGCTGATGCTGCCGAAGGTGCGGACCGAGGCGCCGCCCGACCGGCCGGAGATGGCGCAGCGCCTCGCCGAGGCCCTGCACGGCAGCGGCGCCGAACAGGAGGAGCCGGAGAAGACGGAGATCGAGGTCGACGCCTCCTTCACCGTATCGGCCGCCGAGCGGCTGCAGGACAAGGATTTCGAGAAGATGACGGGGGAGGAGATGGCGCAGGCCAAGCGCCTGCTGACCCGTCTCGCCCTGCCGCTGGCGGAGATCACCACCCGCCGTTACCGCTCCGACCCGATGGGGCCGCGCGTCGATCCGCGCGCCACCCTGCGGCGGATGCTGCGCACCGGCGGCGACCTGTCCGATCTTGCCCGCAAGCGCCGCCGCACCCGGCCGCCACCGCTGGTGGTGCTCTGCGACATCTCCGGCTCGATGACCCGCTACTCCCGGATGCTGCTGCATTTCATGCATGCGGTGACCAACGACCGCGACCGGGTCCACAGCTTCGTCTTCGGAACCCGGCTGACCAACATCACCCGCCATCTGCGGCACAAGGACGTCGACGTGGCGCTGGACGCGGTGTCGGGCGCGGTCGCCGACTGGTCGGGCGGCACGCGCATCGGCACCGCGCTGCACGCCTTCAACCGGACCTGGGCGCGGCGGGTGCTGGGCCAGGGCGCCGTGGTGCTTCTCATTACCGACGGGCTGGACAGGGATGCAGGGGAAGGGCTTGCGGCAGAGGCCGATCGGTTGCACAAAAGCTGTCGGCGGCTCGTCTGGCTGAATCCTTTGTTGCGCTGGGAAGGCTTCGCGCCGAAATCCTCGGGCATCCGGGCGCTGCTGCCGCATGTGGACGATTTTCTTGCGGCCCACAGCCTGAACAGCCTCGCGGACCTGGCCGGCGCTCTGTCGGCCAGCGGTCCGCGACGTAGCCCGGGCTTGCGCCGCTGGTTGAAGGAGGCGGCGGGATGAACGACACCCTGATGGCGGACAACATCGTGGAGCAGGCAGCCGCATGGCGCGCCGCCGGCCGCAGGGTGGCCCTGGCGACCGTCGTGTCGACCTGGGGCTCCTCGCCGCGGCCGGTCGGCAGCCAGATGGCGGTCGACGACTGCGGCTCCATGGCCGGTTCCGTGTCCGGCGGCTGCATCGAAGGCGCCGTGGCGCACGAGGCGGCCAAGACGATGGAGGACGGCGAGCCGCGCGTGCTGTCCTTCGGCATCACCAACGAAATGGCCTGGGAAGTCGGGCTGGCCTGCGGCGGGCAGGTACAGGTCTATATCGAGGCCGTGGAATGAAACGCGAAATTCTGGACCGGCTGCTTGCGGCGAAGGCCGCCGCGATCCCTGCCGCCCTGGTGACCGACCTCAACAGCGGTCTGCAGACCCTTGTCTTCGAAGACACCATCCATGGCGGCTTCGGGCTGGAGCCCGACCTGCTGGACGAGGTGCGGCGGCGCATCCGCCAGGACCGTTCCGGCCTGCTGGTCGATCCGCAGGACGAGGACGGCTTCCGTCTGTTCGTGCATGTCCACAATCCCGCCATGCGGCTGCTGATCGTCGGCGCTGTGCACATCGCGCAGGCGCTGGCCCCGGTGGCGGCGCTGACCGGCTATGACGTGACGGTGATCGATCCGCGTGGAGCCTTCGCGACCGAGGCGCGCTTCCCCGGCGTCAAGCTGAACCACCTGTGGCCGGACGAGGCCTTGGCGGAACTGAAGCCCGATGTCCGCACGGCAGTGGTTACCCTGACCCACGACCCCAAGCTGGACGATCCGGCGCTGATCGCCGCCCTGCGCTCCCCTGCCTTCTATGTCGGCGCGCTGGGCAGCAAGCGCACACACGCGCTGCGTCTGGACCGCCTGCGCGATGAGGGGCTGAGCGAGGCCGAGGTCAAGCGAATCCGCGGCCCCGTCGGCTTGTCCATCGGCGCGGTCACCCCGGCCGAGATCGCCATCTCGATCCTGGGACAGATCACCTGCGTGCGCCGCGGAGAGAACCACCCCTGCTGATCGGGGGCGGCGGGCGGGCGCGGTGGCGTCCCGCCCGAGTTACCGCTTGCGTCCGTTCATCATTAGCCCTTTGCCCCCCGCCTGTTGCTCTGGTATGGCACAAGTGATCCTGTGTGCGGAGCGTTCGTGGCGGACCGCCGGTCATCCTCTTCGTTACCCCGGTTTTCTGCCGGGACAACCTGTGCGCGGATGGACGCGGCGGGGCGCCCATGAGGATTCGCTCGCGCATCGCAGTGGTGGGGGGCGTACCGGTGGTGGTGGCCGCGGTGATCGCGGTCACCGGCGGGTTGCTGCTGGACCGCAGCGAGCGGGTCTACGAGGCGGCGGTTCTTGCCGGATCCGTCTATCGCGACGTGCTGGCGGCGACCGCGGCGCGGATCGATTATCTCCAGGTCGCTTCCACCGATCGTGCCGACCGCGTCGCCCGGTTCGAAGCATTGTCGGCCTCGGCGGGCGCCGAGTTGCGGGAGCTGGATTCATCGGGATCGGCTGCCGCCCACCGGCCGGAGGTCGAGCGCGCCACTGCGGTGCTGGAGCGCTACGTCGGCCAAATGCGGGCCTTCATCGAGGTGACGGGGGCCAATGACGCGGCCGTCGCCGATATGGGCCGGCATGCGGCCAGCCTGATGTCGCTGACCGATCGCGCGCGAAAGCGCCAGCATGCCGCAAATGTGGATTCGCTCGGTTCGCTGACGGAGGCGGACCAGCGCCTGCGCGACAGCCGCGACGTGGTCGACGGGGCCCATGAACTGCGCGAGGCGATGCTGGCCCTGCAACGGGCGGAAGCGCAGCATGTCGCGGCACTGGCCTTCGGCGCCGGTGTCTTCGGCGCCGGGCGGTCGCTGACCGCCGCGGATTTCCGCATCGCCACCGACAAGCTGACCGCCACCGCGGATCGGCTCCAGTCGGCGCTGCGCCGCACCGATCCACTGGCCGACCGATATCCGGCGACGGAAACCGCAGGGCGCTATGCCACGGCGGTGGCCGACCTGCAGGCAGCCGTCCAGGCGCTGCGCGAGACGCGGGCGGAGCGCGACGCGGCGCTGTCCCGGTTCGAATCGGCGATCCAGGCGGCGGCCGGCTTTAGCGAAGACGGCAGGTCGGGCGCCAGCCTTGGGGAACGGATGCTGGCGGAGCAGGTCATTCGGACCCTGCCGGTGGTGCGGGCGCTGGTCATCACCGGCACCCTGGACCAACAGCCCGACGTGACCTTCCTCTCCACCCTCCTGCCATCGGTCCGCCCGGCACTGGATGGGCTGCATCAGGCGCAGGCGCGCTCCACCGCCACACAGCGAAGGCTTGCCGACGCACAGCATGCCAGCGCCGAGGCCGCCTCCGCCATCGAGGCGCTGACCGCCCGCATCCTGATGGTGAAGGCAACCGGATACACCGCGCTCCAGGAGGAGGTGGTGCAGTTGATTGCCTATGCCATCCAGGCCAACGATACGGAGCAGGAAACCCAGAATGTCGCCATCGTCGCCTTGCGCCTGGGGCGGCGGGCGGCCGACGCCGTGGCGGTGCGCGATGCGGAGGAAGCCGACCGGATCGTCGACGATGCCGGTGAGCTGCTGGGGACGGTGCGTGGACTTCCCATGTCGCCGCTGCTTCAGGACGAGGTGCTGTCGGCCATCCGCAGTTGGCGCGACAGCCTCAGGCGGACCGCCGAGGGGCTGCGGCGGCTGAACCAGCTTCTGATCGCCATGGACCGCGATGCCGGTGCCCTGGTGGAGACCGCCCGGCAACTGGACGAGACCTTCCGCGACGAGGCGGCGCGCATCGGTGACCTGCTGACCCGCATTCTGATCATTGGGGCAACCATCGGCCTGCTGCTGGGCGGGGGCGCGGCGGTGGTGGTCGCCCGGTCCATCAGCAGGCCGGTGCTGCGGCTGCAACGGCAGATGACCCGGCTGGCCGAGGATCCGCTGGCCGGTCCGATCGACGGCACGCGCCGTCAGGACGAATTCGGCGCGATGGCGCGCGCCGCCGCCTTCTTCATCCGCGAAATCGGTCTGCGGGAACTGGCGGCCCGCGAGGCGAAGGAGCGTGCCGACCGCGCGTTGGAGGACCTGCGCCGTACCCAGGCCGATCTGATCCAGGCGGAGAAGATGGCCTCTCTCGGAGGCCTGGTCGCCGGCGTGGCGCACGAGATCAACACGCCCCTCGGCAACGCCCTGATGGGGGCCACCCATCTGCAGGACCGGCTGGAAGTGATCGGGCGGCTGGTCCAGGAGGGAAAGCTGCGCCGCAGCGACTTCGCCGATTTCCAGGAGACGGCGGAGGAACTGTCACGGCTGATGGTGCTCAACCTCGGTCAGGCCGGTGAACTGGTGCAGAGCTTCAAGCAGGTCGCTGCCGACCAGACCAGCGGCGAAGGGCGGCGTTTCGCGCTGAAGCCCTATCTGGAGGACTTGGCGACCAGTCTCAGCCCGTCGTGGCGGCGGGCGGGACACAATCTGCAGGTCGATTGTCCCGAGGACATCGAGATCGATGGATATCCCGGCGCGCTGGCACAGGTCCTGACCAATCTCGTGATGAACTCCATCATCCATGGGTATCAGGACGGCAAGCCGGGCCACCTGCTGATCGCGGCAAGCGCGCCAAGTCCGGAACTGGTGGAACTGGTCTATACCGATGATGGCAAGGGTATTCCGGCGGCCGATCTGGGACGGGTGTTCGATCCGTTCTTCACCACCCGCCGCGGAACCGGCAGCACCGGGCTTGGGCTGCACATTGTTTACAATCTTGTAGCGAACACGTTGGGTGGAAGGGTTGCGGCGGAGAGCCGGCTCGGCCAGGGCGTACGCTTCACCATTCGCTTTCCACGACGACTTGCTACTGATAACGTAGCCCTTGCGATGGAAGCACAATCCGTGCAGGAGCAGTAAATGCCTTTGCCGCCGATGACATTCACGAACAGGATTGTGCAGGGACTATCTGTTCTCCTCTTGCTTGCGGGTACGTCCGGCGCCGCACAGGCAGACAAGTCGCTTGTCTACTGCACGGAAGGAAATCCGCAGAGCTTCAACGCGCAGGTGTCAACCTCCGGCACCAGTGTGAATGCGGCCAGCCCCCTGTTCAACAATCTGGTGGAATTCGGCCGCGGCACACAAATCATCGCTCCGGCTCTTGCCGAATCCTATACGGTTTCCGACGATGGTCTGGTTTACGTTTTCCGTTTGCGTCGGAACGTCCAATTCCATTCCAACGAGCATTTTACGCCCAGCCGGACGCTGAATGCCGATGACGTCCTGTTTTCGATCGAGCGGCAATGGAAGAGCGACCACCCCTATCACAATGTCGGTCCGGCAACTTACGATTACTTCCGGGGAATGGGGATGCCGACTTTGTTGAAGTCGGTGGAAAAGCTGGACGACCACACGGTTCGCATCACGCTGAACCGGCCGGAAGCCCCGTTCCTGGCCGATCTCGCCATGCCGTTCCTGTCGGTCCAGTCGGCGGAATATGCCGACACCCTGATGAAGGCGAAGCGGCCGGACCTGTTCGACGAGGAGCCCATCGGCACGGGGCCGTTCCATCTGGTGTCGTACCAGCGCGATCTCGCCATCCGCTACAAGACGTTCGACGCCTATTGGCAAGGTCGTCAACCGCTGGACAACCTGATCTACTCGATCACCCCGAACATCGCCGTGCGCCTGAACAAGCTGCGGTCCGGCGAGTGCCACGTGATGATCTTCCCCAACCCGGCGGAGTTGGGAAAGATCGAGAA
Source organism: Alphaproteobacteria bacterium (assembly GCA_046570145.1). Lineage (GTDB taxonomy): Bacteria > Pseudomonadota > Alphaproteobacteria > Azospirillales > Azospirillaceae > Azospirillum. The sequence continues at coordinate 7,986 of JBKHVJ010000037.1, read as the reverse complement.
GGATCCAAATCTGGTCATCGAGCAGCAGGACGGGAAGAACCTTGCCTATATGGCGTTCAACACCCTGAAGCCGCCGCTCGACGATGTGCGGGTGCGGCGCGCCATCACTCTGGCGATCGACAAGCGCACGTTGGTCGATGCCGTCTACCAGAATGGAGGACGGCCGGCGAAGAACCCGATCCCGCCCGGCATGTGGTCTTACGACGACAGCATCGAGGAGCACCCGTTCGATCCCGTGAGGGCGCGCGACCTGTTGATCGAAGCGGGCTATCCGGAAGGCTTCACCCTCGATCTCTGGTATCCGCCGGTCACGCGCCCCTACATGCCCAACGGCAAGCGTGCCGCCGAAATGATCAGGGAGAACCTGGAACGCATCGGGATCAAGGTCGCGCTGAAGACGGAGAATTGGGGCAACTATCGCAGCCGCGTGACGCAGGGCGAACAGGACATGGTGATCTATGGCTGGACCGGCGACAACGGCGATCCCGATAACTTCCTGTACTTTCTGCTGAGTTGCACCGGTGTGCACCCGGGCGGGACCAATGTCGCGAGATGGTGCAATCCGGAATTCGAAGAGCAGATCACAAAGGCCAAAGTGGACAAAGATATCGAGAAGCGCGCTGCGTACTATCGAAAAGCCCAGCACGTCTTCCATCGGGAAATGCCCTGGTTCCCGATTGCCAACACTTTCATTGCTGTGGTCCACCGCAAGGAAGTGAAGAATTATACGAACAATCTGTTCAAGCAGGACTTCTCAGGCGTCGATATAGAAGCGCAGTGAGCGACAGGGATATGCAAACCTCGACCGGACGAGCCTCGTCTGAAGCCTTGTCTCCCGACGACCTGCTGTTCGGCGACGAACAGGCGGAGACATCATCGGAACAGCCGTCGATCGGCGTTGCCCCCTGGCCGGTCCTGGTGGTCGACGACGACGAGCAGGTGCACGCGATGACTCGCCTCCTGCTGAACGACTTCGAGTTCGAAGGCCGCCGCTTTGCCATCGTCAGCGCCTTTTCCGCGGCGGAGGCACGGGCGATCCTGGCCGAGCGCACGGACCTGCCGGTGGTTCTGCTGGACGTTGTGATGGAGACGCATGACGCCGGGCTGCGGCTGGTCCATCACATCCGCCGCGATCTGGGCAACCGCCACATCCGCATCATCCTGCGCACCGGCCAGCCCGGACAGGCGCCGGAGCGCGAGGTGATCGTCGCCTACGACATCAACGACTATAAGAGCAAGGCCGAACTGACCGCACAGAAGCTGTTCACCAGCCTCATCGGCGCGGTGCGCGGCTGGCGCGATCTCGTCACCATCGAGACCCTGAACCACTCCCTGGAACGCCGGGTCGCCGAGCGCACGGCGGAACTGGAACGGCAGACCGCGCTGGCCGACGAGCAGCGCCGCTTCATCGAGAATCTGGTGGAGATGATGCCGAGCCCGGTCTGGTATCGCGACGCCGCCGGCCGCAGCACCCTGTGCAACCGGGCCTTTCGCGACCTGTTTCCGGATGCCGCCGACGGGATCGAATGGACCATCGGCGGGCATGGGCGGACAGGCAGCGGGACCGGGGCTTTTTCCTTCGAGACCAGCGTGGTCGGACCGGATGGAGCCCCGCGCGAACTGCTGGTGGTGAAGCGTCCGCTGACCGGGCCGGACGGTGCGGCCGCCGGCCTGATCGGGATCGCCACCGACATCACCGAACGCCGGCGGATGGAGCATGAACTGCAGCGTCTGGCCACCACCGATCCGCTGTCCGGCGCCCACAACCGCCGCCACATCCTGGACTTGCTGGACCGGATGCTCGCGGGTCAAGGTGGTGCTGAACCCAGGCCCAATGTCGGACCGGCCTGCCTTGTCATGCTCGACATCGATCATTTCAAGCGCATCAACGACGAACTGGGCCATGCCGCCGGCGATGCCGCCATCCGCAGCGTGGTGGAGGAGATCCGCCGCCATCTGCGTGCGACCGACCAGATCGGCCGCATCGGCGGGGAGGAGTTCGCGATCCTGCTGGCGGATACCGGCCGTACCGGTGGCGCTGCGATCGCGGAACGGCTGCGCAGCGGTCTGGCGGCGCTGGCGATCCCGTTGCCCGATGGCCGGCGGTTCCAACTGACCGGCAGCTTCGGTCTGACGGAGGTCCGTCCGCTGGTGGATACGGTGGAAAGCGTGCTGGGCCGGGCCGATCAGGCGCTGTACCGTGCCAAGGCATTGGGGCGGAACCGGGTAGAGCTGAACTGATGCCATTTATGCAGTCTGCGACATTTTGTTCGATGACGGCTTGACCGGCGCCGCGGCGGCGGGTATTCAGATCACATGAACACCACCGCCACCATGCGAATGCGAATTACCGGCCCGGCGCTCTGAGAGCGTCGGAAAGTTGCCGTGTTCGTGTTCACTGGTCGTGTGGAGAGTGTGGCGTGTCGCTGCACCTTGCGGTCTCCGGAACCCTCAATCCGGTTCATGACAAGTCCAACCTGCTGACCGCTGTCGCGGCGCCGCAGTCCGGCGTCCGTCTCGGCGAGCGAATGTGTGGCTCGGCGCGAATTATTCACCCGGTCCGCTGAGGCGGTCCGGGTCGAGCCCATCCCACCCAAAAAATTCGTTCGTCGAGGAACTCGCGATGCCCACCGCGCATGCCGATGCCGCGCGCACTCTGTCCGTCTGCACGCCCGTCCACACCCCGGCATTCGATGAAGACCGCCTGCCGGCCTGGTTGCCGCTGTCGGCGGTGACCGACGCAGCCCGGCGGCTGTCCGGCCAGATCGTCCGCACCCCCCTGCTCCATGCCTCGACCCTGGGCCGGGATTTGTGGCTGAAGGCGGAGGTCTTCCAGGCCACCGGCGCTTTCAAGGAGCGCGGCGCGCTGAACCGGCTGCTGCGCCTGACGGCGCCGGAGCGGGCCGGCGGCGTGGTGGCGATGTCGGCCGGCAACCACGCGCAGGGCGTGGCTCTGCATGCCGCGCGGCTGGGGGTAAAGGCCACAATCGTGATGCCGGAGACGGCGCCCCGCTGCAAGGTGGAACGAACCGCCGCCCTTGGGGCCGAGGTGGTTCTGCACGGCGCCACGGTGGGAGAAGCGAAGGGCAAGGCGCTGGAACTGGCGGCCGACCGGCGGCTGACCTTCCTTCACCCCTATGACGATCCCGACGTGATCGCCGGCCAGGGCACCGTCGGTCTGGAGATCCTTGCAGACCGCCCGGACGTGGAGACGGTGGTGGTTCCCGTCGGCGGCGGCGGACTGCTGGCCGGGGTCGCCGCCGCGGTGAAGGCACAGCGTCCCCGCGTGCGGGTGATCGGCGTGAGGCTGGCCCGGCGCGGCGGTCCGACGCTGGCCGACGGCATCAACGTCCACGCGCTGGGCAAGCTGCCCCAGGCCATCGTGGATACGCTGGTCGACCGCGTGGTCGAGGTCGAGGAGGCTGAGATCGCCGCCGCGATGCGCGCCCTGCACGGCTCCTTCGGCGTGGTGGCCGAGGGGGCGGGTGCCGCCGGTGTCGCCGCGGTATTGACCGGCCGGCTGGGACGGATCGGACGGACGGTGGCGGTGCTGAGTGGTCGCAATGTCGACGGCGACACGCTGGCGCGGACATTGGCGGCGTGATTTCCGTCAGTCCATCACTCGCTGCGGTCTTTACGCCTCCCTACCCTTCCCCGCCCTCGGCCAGCCGACGGCGCGGGAGGGATGGAGTATGGGCAGGGGAAAATAGGACCAAAGGACCACTCCCAGCACCAATCCCCCGCAAATCGCATAGCTCCCCCCTTCACACAAGCGAAGTATGGATAGGTCAGTAAAAATGACCTATATTGCTCGTCGCGTGTAAACACACAGGCGACCGCCGAAGGGTGATTGGCATGACGAACAAATTAGCCCCGACCATTTCGTCATCCCCCGCATCGGCCACTTATGACCGCCCAAAGGCGGCGCATAGTGTATTTGACAATTTGCAGGGACAACTGTTCGGCGTCGTGATGACGTCGTTCGGCATTGCCATTCTGCATGCCGCCGGGCTGGTCACCGGTCAGGCGGCAGGGCTGAGCTTTGTGATTTCTTACGCAACGGGCATCGACTTTGGAATTCTGTTCTTCCTGGTCAACCTGCCCTTCTATTTCCTTGCGTTGGCCCGCATCGGCGTCGGCTTCACGGTCAAGTCGCTGGTCGCGGTGACCGGTATCTCCCTGCTGTCCAGCCTGTTGCCGTCGATGATGAGCTTCAGCGCCATAAACCCCTATGTCGCGGCGGTGCTGGCGGGCTTCTGCGTCGGGATCGGGGTGATCGGGTTGTTCCGCCATGGCGCCAGCGGCGGCGGTGTCGGCATCCTCGCCTATTATCTGCAGGAGAAGACCGGTTTCCGGGCCGGCTGGCTGCAGTCGCTGTTCGATCTGGCGGTCTTCGCCGCCGCCGCCTTCGTGCTGGAATGGCCGGCGCTGCTCGCCTCGATTCTGGGGGCCGCGGTGCTGAACGCCTTCGTCGCCTTCAACCACCGCGCCGACTGGTACGTTGCCCGTTAAACGGATCGGGCCGCCCTATTCGCGGCCCAGCACCCGGTCGACCACGGCATCCGCCCATTCGCGCGAGCGGAAGCTCGCCTTGGCTTCGACCGGGTCATAGACGCGCTCGACCCAATCCCAGAATTCGATCGGGCGCTTCTGGTTGTAGGCGGCATAAAGCTCGAAGAAGTAATCGAGGATGCCGGTCTTGGCCTGCTTGAAGTGGCCGTAGCGCCAGGACAGCTGCTTCATCGCTTCGTCGAGCGGCTTGCCTTCATGGGCGAACAGGTACAGCGTCGACATGAAGCCGGCGCGGTCGGCGCCCGACTTGCAGTGCATCAGCGCCGGATAGGTCATGGTCTTGAACAGCTCGCGCGCCTTCAGAAGGGTTTCCTTCTTGGGCATGTCGCGGGAGTTCACCGGGAAGTCGACCAGTTCCAGACCATGGGCACGGCAGGCCTCAGCCTCCAGGATGTAGGAGGCGCAGTCGCGTGAGCCGCGCAGGTTCAGGATCGACTTGATCCCGTTGCGCGCCGCCGCCGCGATGTGCGAGGGCGACGGCTGGCTTGCCCGGTACATGTTGGGCGAGATGCGATAGGTGTTCGAATAGATCAGCCGGAAGCAGGCATGGTCGATGAACACGCTTTCCAGATGACCGAGCGCGCGCTGCCACGGCGTCGCCATGCGGCTGCGGCTGCGCTTGATCGCGTCGGCCAGCGCGGTGGTGGTGACCGCACGCAGATAGCTTTTCTTCGCCAACTTAGACCTTCCGACTCTGACGGAACGCCAACATAGGCATGGTCGCCGTTCCGTCAAGAACCTGCGTCATGCCGATTTCGCCTGAAGCCGAACATACATGCCGTATTGCGCGGCCAGGGTCAGCACGATTTCCATGTACAGGTTGATCAGGCCGTTGGCGTAGAAGGCGGGGCAGCCGGTGTAATGACGCTCCCCCGGCATCGCGGTCGGTTCGATCAGGTCGGTGTTCAGGACGATCAGGTCCTTGTCCGGATCATAGAGGAACGCCGACTGGTCGGGGCGCAGCGGGTGGATGGCCTGATGGTCGTCGGCCTCGATCTTTCCCGCCGCCATGAACTGGCACAGCATGCCCAGGCTGCCCATGGCGAGCGGCAGCACCTGCTTCAGGCTGCGGCGGGCAAGGTCGTCATAGGCGGCGGCCTCGAGCCCCGGACGCAGCAGCGGGGCCGCTTCCACCAGATTCCAGCAGACATGCAGGGCGGTGTGGCTGCCGGTCTTGGTGATCGACAGCATGTCGTAGCCGGAGGGCCCGTGCAGGACCGACTTCTGCAATTCGCGCCCCAGCACATAGCCGGCGGCGGCCATGTCGGTGATGGTTCCCTCCGTCCGGCAGCGGTCCTCCTCCACCATGACCTTGATCGCCCAGTCCTTGATGATGGCGTCCAGCAGGTGGCAGACCGAATCGCGCAGGAAGCCGACCATTCGGTCCGGATCGGCGGCGTCGATGCCGTCCGCATCGGCGAAATCCAGCCCGTGCGGCGATTCCGGCGGCGTGGACAACACCAGATGGCCGGCATCGTCCAGCGGCATGCGGGCGATGATGTGCTCCCGCAGATCGACATAGAGAAAGCCCAGCAGGGTGTTGATCGCGACCTTCTCGAAATCCTCCTTTCGGGTGTCGGCATGGGCCGGGCAGTGGCCGGCCAGCGCCAGCAGCTCCTCGCTCAGGAGATAGTTCGGGTCCTCGGCGACGCGGTGCAGGATGGGCGCGAGGTTGATCCGGGTCATCCCGGCCTCCTCGTGTGCGGAGGCGTAGGTGAGCGCGAAGTCGTTGGTCCGGGCCATCGGGCTCAGCCTTCCTGCAGGCGGTCGTAAACGGAGTATTCCAGGGCCAGCCCGGCCACGATGTCCAGATACAGCTTGATCAGGTTCGTGGTGTAGAAGGCCGGACAGCCGGTATAGTAGCGCTCGCCCGGCTTGGCGAAGGTGACGATGGGATCGGCGTTCAGCCGGATCAGCCCGTTGCCGTCCAGCACGAAGGCGGTCTGGTCCTTGGGCAGCCGATGCACCGCCAACCCGTCGGCCGGCTCGATCCCGCTCTCCTCCATGTAATGCACCAGCATGCCGAGGCTGGCCATCGACAGCGGCACGATCTGCTTCAGGCTGCGGTGGACGAGGTCGTCGTAGAAGGCGGCGTCGCGGCCGGGCACCAGCAGCGGCGCCGCCTCCACCAGGGCCCAGCAGATGTGGATCGCGGTGTGGCTGCCGGTCTTGGTGATCGACAGCATGTCGTAGCCGGCGCGCTGGTAGAGCGGCGAATGCTCCAGCACGCTGCGCAGAACGAAGGTCGCCGCCGCCTCCAGCGAGATGGCGCCGCCCCCCTGGGAGCGGAAATACTCCTCCTCATGCACCAGATCGACGGCCCAGCCGGTGATCAGGCCGTCCAGCAGGTGGCAGGTGGCATCGCGCAGGACGGAGCAGAGGACATCCGGCGCGGCCCCAGCCATGGCGGCGCGGTCGGCCGGGTCCAGCCCATGCGGCGAACGCGGCGGGATCGGCAGCATCGGCCGCCCTTCGGCATCGAAGGGCAGCTTTTCCGCGATGTGGTCGCGCAGCCGGTTGAACAGCAAGGCCAGCAGGCTGTTGACCGCCACCTTGTCGGCATCGTCCTGCGGGATCGGTGCCGCTCCCCCTGCCTCCCCCTCGGTCTTGCCGGAATGGAACGGGCACTGGCCGCCGCCCTGCCGGAATTCCTCGCTGAACAGGAAGTTCGGATCCGACTGAATGCGCTGCAGGATATGGGCGATCGACACCCGACCCAGACCGGCCTCGCCATGGGCGGTGTTGAAGGTCTGGGCGAAGTCGTTGGATCGGCTGGGCAGGGTATCGGACATACGGCGGCTTCCGGCGCGGATATAGGGCGGACGGGCTACCCTAAAGGGAAATGCCGCAACTGCGCAACGGAGTGTCGCGTCGCGGCCCGATAATGTCCCGATGGCTGCGTTATTTTGCCACGATCCGCCCTTCCACCGCGGGCGTGACAGTTTTCTTGGATTCGACGTAATTCATCACGATGGTTGCCAGCAACACCGCCCCCGATGCATCGACGATCACTTTGGATCGTGGAAAGGCGGCATAGCCGTCGCCGCCCTTCAGCATGTAGTCGTTGGTCGCGACCCGGTAGGTCGCTTGCGGGTCGATCGGCTTGCCACCCACGGTTATGGACGTGACACGTCGTCCGGCCGGGGCCTTGGGGTCGTAGGTCATGGTCAGGCCGGAGACCTGCGGGAAGCGTCCGGCTTTCTCCTCCACCTTGCCGACGCCGTGTTCCAGGGTGGAGATCAGGTCCTGCCCCGACATCTCCACCAGCACCCCGACATTGCCGAAGGGCAGTTCGGCGAAGATGTCCTTGCGGGTCAGCTTGACCCCCGCGGGGTGCAGCGCATCGGCGCGAATGCCGCCGCCGTTGGTGATCGCGACGTCGGCCTTCAGCGTCTCGCGCAGGGCGTCGGCGAT
>JBKHVJ010000036.1:0-2581 GCA_046570145.1 Alphaproteobacteria bacterium | reverse complement strand
TGCCGGTCGGAGAGAAGCTGGCCATCGGCTTTTTCGGTATCCGCGGCATGGGCAGCATCTATTACGTCGCCTACGCCCTGAATTCGGCCGAATTCGACGTGCCGAATGCACTGTGGGCGGTAACCGGTCTGATCGTGCTTCTCTCGATTCTCGTTCACGGCACGACGGTGACACCGATCATGCGGCGGATCGACCGCCGCCGGAAGGGGCAGGAGACGCCGCCGGTTGCCGCCATACACCCCCGAATGGAAAAAGCGGGTGTTTCGCCCGACTCTTGATGAAAATTGTTCGCGAGACTGAAATTCCGCTTCGCTTACAACGTGATGCCCCTGCATAGTGATTGGGAAGCGGCGGCGTGGACGACCTGACGGTTCCGGTAAAACCGGACGGATCGGCCGGCGCGACCGCGCGGGGAGACAGCCTGGCGAACGGGTCAGGCAAGTCACCAGAAACCATGCGCAACGCAACGCTGAGGGGGAGGAATTCACGCATGATCGCACGTCTTTTGGCCGGTGCCGCCCTGGCCGCCCTGACGGTCGGTGTCCTGTCCACTGGGCCGGCCAATGCCCAGCAGGGCAAGCTGACCGGCGACATGGTCAAGATCGGTGTTCTGAACGACCGCTCCGGCCTTTATGCCGATCTCGGCGGCGAGGGGTCGGCGATCGCCGCGCGCATGGCGGCGGAGGAGTTCAGCAACAAGATCCTGGGCAAGCCGATCCAGATCATCACCGCCGACCACCAGAACAAGCCCGACATCGGTTCCAACCTCGCGCGCCAGTGGATCGACCAGGATGGAGTCGACGTGATCGTCGACGTGCCGAACTCCGGCGTGGCTCTGGCGGTTCAGGAGGTGACGAGGGAGAAGAAGAAGATCTTCCTGATGGAAGGCCCGGCGACGTCGCGCCTGACCGGCGACGCCTGCTCCCCCACCGGCTTCCATTGGGCCTACGACACCCGCGCGCTGGCGGTCGGCACCGGTCAGGCCATCGTGAAGGAGGGCGGCGACAGCTGGTTCTTCATCACCGCCGACTATGCCTTCGGCCACCAGCTTGAGGCCGACACGTCGGCCGAGGTGAAGAAGGCCGGCGGCAAGGTGACCGGGGCGGTGAAGGCGCCGCTGAACACCGCCGACTTCTCCTCCTTCCTGCTGCAGGCACAGGCGTCGGGCGCCAAGATCGTCGGGCTTGCCAATGCGGGCGGCGATACCATCACCTCGATCAAGCAGGCGTCGGAATTCGGCCTGACGCAAAGCGGACAGCAGAAGCTGGCCGGTCTGCTGATCTTCCTGTCCGACGTTCACGCGCTGGGTCTGCAGGTGGCCCAAGATCTGGTGCTGACCACCGGCTTCTACTGGGATCGTGACGACGAGACCCGGGCATGGTCCAAGAAGTTCTTCGACCGCCACGGCAAGATGCCGACCATGGTGCAGGCCGGCAGCTATTCCGCCGTCCGCCATTACCTGAAGGCCATCGAGGCCGCCGGCACCGACGACGGGCCGGCCGTCGCCGCCAAGATGAAGGAAACGCCGGTCAACGACATGTTCGCCAAGAACGGCACCATCCTGCCCAATGGGCGGATGGTCCACGACATGTATCTGGCGCGGGTGAAGAAGCCGTCTGAATCGAAGGGCCCGTGGGACTATTACCAGATCCTGCGCACCATTCCCGGCAAGGAAGCCTTCGCCAGCTTGGAGGAGAGCGGCTGCAAACTCCCGAAGTAAGAGCGTGACGCGCGTGAAAGCATGACGTGACGGAGCGGCATCCCCGCCGCCGTATCGGTCGGAAGGCCGGCGCAACGGTGGAGATGTCGCAGGGGAGAGCGACGCTCATGATGGGGACGATTTTCGGTATTCCGCCCCAGGCGCTGTTCGGACAGCTTCTGCTGGGGCTGATCAACGGGTCGTTTTACGCGCTGCTCAGCCTCGGGCTGGCGGTGATCTTCGGCATGTTGAACGTCATCAACTTTGCCCACGGCGCGCTGTACATGATGGGCGCCTTCGTATCCTGGCTGCTGCTGACCCAGCTCGGCATCGGCTACTGGTGGGCGCTTCTGCTGGCGCCGCTGATCGTCGGGCTGTTCGGGGTGGTTTTGGAAAAGACGCTGCTGTCGCGGCTGTACAAGCTGGACCACCTCTACGGCCTGTTGCTGACCTTCGGCCTCGCGCTGATCGTCGAGGGCGCCTTCCGCCACCAGTACGGCGTTTCGGGCCAGCCTTATCCCATTCCCGATGCGCTGAAGGGCGGCCAGAATCTCGGGTTCATGTTCCTGCCGAACTATCGCGGCTGGGTGGTCGTGGCGTCTCTGGTCGTCTGCCTCAGCACCTGGATCGCCATCGAAAAGACCAAGCTGGGGGCGTATCTGCGCGCGGCGACCGAGAATCCGGTGCTGGTCCAGGCCTTCGGCATCAATGTGCCGCGCATGGTGACGCTGACCTACGCCTTCGGCGTCGCGCTGGCCGGACTGGCCGGCGTGCTGGCGGCACCTATCTACCAGGTATCGCCGCTGATGGGTTCCAACCTGATCATCGTGGTGTTCGCGGTGGTGGTGATCGGTGGCATGGGATCCATCCTGGGGGCGGTGC
>JBKHVJ010000035.1:0-6948 GCA_046570145.1 Alphaproteobacteria bacterium | reverse complement strand
AGAGCGTCGTCGCCCATGAGGACGGCCGATCCTGGATCCTGAAGGCCGGCGACCGTTTCATCATCGAACCAGGATTCCAAGGCAACTGGACGGTGGTCGCGACCACGACCAAGCGCTATGTGGTGGTCCTGCCCTGAACGGTTCGCTCAGCCGGCCCGCTCAGCCCGCCACTCAGCCGGTGAGCTCTACCGAATTCTGGGCGGCGCCGTGGCTGATGATGGTGACGGCCTTGCGCCCGATCTCCACCGCCAGCACGCCCAGCATGAGGACGGAGGCGACCAGCATCAGGCGAGCGACGTCACGGGACAGCGCGCGCTTGCGCGCCTTGGCCAAGCGATGCTCGCGGAGCACCGCGCGCATGGCGCCACCGGTCAGTCGACGTCCGAACCAGGCATTGGCGGCCATGATGCTGCTCCCATCATCCCGAACAAGTACAAGAGTATTTATATAAAATTTTATCTTGTTCGGCAAGAACCGAATCCTGCGGCGTGACGCCACGGGATTCGATTCTTGCCGGATTCGGTTGCGGGTGGACGCAGGCCTATTCCTTGAAAGCCACCTCGCGCTGGCGGCGGAAGGCCGGCAGCAGGATGAGGGCCATCAGTCCGACGGCCACAGCCATCAGACCCGCGCTGATCGGGCGGGTGACGAAGACGGTCAGATCGCCCTGGGACAACAGCATGGCCCGGCTCAGATTCTCCTCCAGCAGGGGGCCGAGGACGAAGCCCAGCAGCAACGGTGCCGGTTCGCACTCCAGCTTCTTCAGGACATAGCCGAACACGCCGAAGCCGGCCATCAGCAACACGTCGAACACATCGTTCTTCAGGCTGTAGGTGCCGATGCAGCAGAAAACCAGGATCGCCGGGAACAGATACGCATAGGGCACGCGCAGTAGCCGGACCCACAGGCCGATCAGCGGCAGGTTCAGCACCACCAGCATGACGTTGCCGACCAGCATGCTTGCGATCATGCCCCAGAACAGGTCCGGCTGCTTGGTCATGATCTGCGGCCCCGGCGTGATGCCGTGGATCATCATGGCGCCGACCATCAGCGCCATCACCGCATTTGATGGGATGCCGAGGCTCAGCATCGGGATGAAACTGGCCTGGGCGCCGGCATTGTTCGCGGCCTCCGGCCCGGCGACGCCCTGGATGGCGCCCTTGCCGAAGGCGGAAGGATCGCGCGCCATCTTCTTTTCCAGCGCATAGGAGGAAAAGGCGCTGAGCGTCGCCCCGCCGCCCGGCAGGATTCCCAGGAAGGCACCCAGCGCCGTGCCGCGCACCGCAGCCGGGAAGGCATCCTTGAAGTCCTGCCAACTCGGCCACAGCCGGTGGACCGGCGAGGGTTCGATGCCTCGCCCCTCCGTTTCCTCCAGGTTGATGATGATGTCGGCGAGGCCGAACAACCCCATCGCCAGCGGCACGAAGTCCAGCCCGTCATAAAGCTGCGGAATGTCAAAGGTGAAGCGCATCTGGCCGGAATTGACGTCGGTCCCGACCATCGACAGCAGCAGCCCGACCAGGATCATCGCCACCGCCTTCACCACCGACCCATGGGCCAGGGTCACCGCGCCGATCAAGCCGACCAGCATCAGCGCCACATATTCCGACGGACCGAAGGCCAGCGCCATTCCGGCCAGCGGCGGACCGGCCATCGCGATGACCAGGGTGGTGACGCAGCCCGCGAACAGCGACGACAGCGCCGCCGTCGCCAGCGCGACGCCGCCGCGACCCTGGCGCGCCATGGCGTTGCCGTCCAGGCAGGTCATGACCGAGGAGGACTCGCCCGGCAGCTTCACCAGGATCGCGGTGGTCGATCCGCCATACTGGGCGCCATAGAAGATGCCGGCCAGCATGATCAGCGCCCCCACCGGAGGCAGGTAGAAGGTGATCGGCAGCAGCAGCGCCACCGTCGCCGTCGGCCCCAGTCCGGGCAGAACGCCGATCAGCGTGCCGATCAGGGCGCCGAGGAAGCAATAGACCAGGTTCATCGGCTCGACCGACACACCCAGCCCGAGCCAGAGATTGGCGAGGACGTCCATCATGGCCAGATCTGGAGCGGCAGGCCCAGTCCCCAGGAAAAGATGGCGACGCAGGTCGTGGCCAGCGTGGCCCACAATGCGGTGAAGGGGCCCGGACGCAAAGGCCGTCCGGCCAAACCGCCGATTCCGATCAGCGCCAGGATGGCGAGCACCAGACCCAGCCTGTCGAGCACAGCAGCGAAAGCGATCACGGCGACGGTGATGGCCACCGACGGCCTCCACGCCCAGGCCAGCGTCGCCGGTCCTTCCGCCGTCAGTCCGCGCAGCAGGGACGCCAGCCCCGCCGCCAGCAGGAGATAGCAGACGAGCCGCGGGAAGAACCCGGCCTGCATCATGGCCAGCGATCCCGCCTCCCAACCGCGCGCCAGCCAGAGCCCGCCAAGGGCGATGGCACTGAGCAGCAGTCCGGCCGCGAGATCCTGGGGCGATCTCAGCCGGGATGCGGCGGACCGGGGCGATCTCAGGGTATGTGTCATTGGATGGATGTGTCCGCTCTCTCAGCCATGCGATGGCGGAAGGCCCGGGCGCCACACCCGTTTCATCGGGCAATGCAGCCCGCAGCCCTGAGGAAATCACCCAGAACCGCCGATCCGGCCGCCGGCGCCATCTCCGCCGGTTGCATTATTACCGGCCTACACCCCATCGTCGAGCGCGTTCTCACCGGCATCCGCCGGTTTGGAGGGAATAGCAGCGAGAAGTTCAAGATATTTTGCATCGGATTTGCGACATATTACCCGTTATGGTACATCATGACTTTACTCATACACGCATGATGGACGGGTAATTCCGGTGCGACCGGGAGCGGAACCCGAAGGATCGGACAACGAACGATGACAGCAGCGACTCTCCCCCCGCGCATGGCCGACGGCCCTGCCGCGTCTTTCCTGGCTGTGGCACTTGCGACCCTGATGCTGTGGCTTGCGGGCTCCCCCGCGGCGGTGCAGGCCGCCTATCCAGAGAAACCGATCACCATGATCGTCGCCTATGGCGCCGGCGGTTCCACCGACGTCACGGCGCGGATGCTGGCGCCCTACATCGAGCGCTATCTGGGCGGTGGGCGCATCGTCGTCCTGAACCGGCCCGGGGCCGGCGGCGAGATCGGCTTCGCCGCCATCGCCGACGCCGCACCGGACGGTTACACGATCGGCTTCATCAACACGCCCAACCTGATCACCATCCCGATCGAACGGCAGGCGCGCTATGCGCTGGACCGGTTGGACCCGCTGGTGAATATCGTCGACGATCCCGGCGTGATGACCGTCCGTGCCGACAGCCCGTTCCGGTCGGTCGCCGACGTGGTTGAATTCGCGAAGGGCAATCCAGGCGCGCTCACCGTCGGCTCTACCGGCATCGGTTCCGACGACCATCTCGCCATGCTGCTGCTCGAACGGCAGGCCGGGGTGAAGATGACCCATGTGCCCTTCGCCGGCAGCGCCGAGAACTACCGCGCGATGCTGGGTTCCCACACCAGGATCTGCGACCAGAACCTGGGCGAGGGGCTGCGCGGAATTGCCGGCGGCGATCCCGCGCGCATGCTGGGGGTGATGAGCCGGGCGCGCTGGGACATGGCGCCGGACCTGCCGACCTTCCGGGAGCAGGGCTATGCCATCGACATGGTGTCGATGCGCGGGATCGGCGCCCCGAAGGGCGTGCCGCCGGACATCCGCCGCACCCTGATCGAGGCGATCACCAAGGCCGCGATGGACCCCGAATTCCAGGCCAAGGCGCGCGAGACCTTCCAGCCGCTGCGCATCGTCGGTCCCGACGCCTTCGCCGCCGAGTTGAAGCAACTGGACGGCGAGTTCCGCACCCTGTGGACGGAAATGCCCTGGAAGTAATGCCTGAAAATATTAGCCGCTTGCGAAACGACCCGATCCGTTACGGCACCGTTCCGGTTCCGTAACGGATCGGGTCGATCATTCCGGCTTCGGCAAAGCCCTTCAGCCGCAACAAACAGCTGTCGCACGCACCGCAGGACAATCCCTCCGGCGTCGGATCGTAGCAGGAGTGGGTGAGGCCGTAGTCCACCCCAAGTTCCAACCCACGGCGGACGATCGCAGCCTTGTCCAGCGTCATCAGCGGCGCGTGGATCTTGAAACGGCTCGTCCCCTCCACCCCGGCTTTGGTGGCGAGGTTGGCCAGGGTTTCGAAGGCCGCGATGTACTCCGGGCGGCAGTCGGGATAGCCGGAATAATCCAGCGCGTTGACGCCGATGAACAGGTCGGATGCACCCAGCGTTTCCGCCCAGGCCAGCGCGAAGGACAGGAAGACGGTGTTGCGCGCCGGCACATAGGTGACGGGAATGCCCTGCCCCAGACCGGCCTCCAGATCTGCGGCGCTGTCATGCTTGGGCACGTCGATGCTGTCGGTAAGCGCGGAACCGCCGAAGGCGCGCAGATCGATGTCGGCGATCACATGCCGCTCCACCCCCATCGCCGCGACCACGCGCCGTGCCGCCTCCAGCTCCACCGAATGGCGCTGGCCGTAGCGGAAGCTGAGGGCATTGACGCGATAGCCCTCCGCCTTGGCGATGGCGAGCACCGTCGTCGAATCGAGCCCGCCGCTGACCAGAACCACGGCTTCCTTGGGTACACCCATCGTCTTGTCCGGACCCGCCATCGCACACCCACTCCTGCAAAGCCGCCCGCCAACGCGGGCAAGAATGGCGACAGCTTTTGGCACATCCCGGCACATCGGGCCAGAACGGGTGTACCGGCGATCACATCATGCTCGCCAGCATATCCTCGATGGTCATGATGCGTGAAGGCGGCAGGCGGACGGTTGCGGTACAGCCCTGACCGGGTGCGCTGTCCAGCGTCAGGGTGCCGCCATGCGACTCCACCAGACGCAAGGCAAGGGGCAGGCCGAGGCCGATCCCCTCGTACCGGCGGGTGGCGCTCTGGTCGATCTGGGCGAAGGGAGTCAGGGCGGTCGCGATGTCGTCCGCCCGCATGCCGATGCCACGGTCGCGCACCGCCAGTTCCACCCAGCCATCGGTGGCGGGCGCCATGGTCAGGGTGACCACGCCCTGCGGATGGCTGAACTTGATGGCGTTGGACAGCAGGTTGTCCAAAGCCTGGCGCAGGCGCCGCGTGTCGCCCCTTATCGGCGGCAGATCGCCGTCGGCGACCACCTCCACCGTCACGTTCTGGCGGTTGGCCTGGAATTCCAGGTCGGCCACCGCCTGGGCGGCGAGCGCCGACAGGTCGACCGGTTCCTCGGCCAGCGACAGCCCGCCGGCCTCGACACGCGCCATGTCGAGGATATCGTCGATAATGGCCAGCAGTTGCTCGCCGGCCTGCCGGATGGCGGCTACGCAATCGCGCTGTTGCCCATGACCGCCCGCCGGCTGTGTGCCCGTCCGCGCCTCCAGCAGTTGGGAGAAGCCGATCACCGCGTTCAGCGGGGTCCGCAGTTCATGACTCATGGCGGCGATGAAGGTCGATTTGGCGCGGTCGGCCGCCTCGGCCGCCTCCTTGGCGGCAAGCAGTTCGGCTTCCGCTCGGCGCCGTTCGGTCACATCGCGCAGGATGGCGGTATAGATCCGCCGTCCCTCCACTTCGCTGGCGCTGACCGACAGCTCCACCGGGAAGCGGGTGCCATCGGCATGTTGCGCCTCGGCGGCGCGGTCGCGGGCGACCAGGGCCGTGGTCTGACCGGGCAAGAATTCCAGCCGGACGCCGTCCTCTTCCCGCAGATGCGCCGGCGGGATCAGCCGGTCGAGCGGACGCCACAACAGGTCCCCGGCCGGAACACCGAACATCGCCTCCGCCGCGCGGTTGAATCCCAGAAGGATACCGGCTTCGTCGACGGTGAGGATGGCTTCCGCGACCGTGTCGAGGATCGCCTCGTTGCGCGCCTCAGACAGGCGCAGGGCGTTGGCGGTGTGCAGATATTCGCTGACATCGGTGATGGTGGCGATGGTGCCGCCATCCTCCATCAGGATGGGCTGACACAGCACCCGGCGGTCGGCTCCCGCCCCCTCCGGATCGTGGAAGCGGAAATCGGTCGGCTGCGGATCCCGGCCCGGTTCGATCCGCCATTCCGCCGCAACACGTGCGCGGTCGTCGGGGTGAACGGCGCCAAGCCAGCCGTCACCGAGCAGCCGGTCGGGCTCCAACCCGGTGATGGCGGCAAGGCGGGCATTGGCAAACAGCACCTGGCCGGCCGCGTTGGCCTGAAGGATGCCGACCGGCACAGATTCCGCCAGGGTGCGATAGCGTGCCTCGCTCGCTCGCAGCCGTTCCGAAAGGGCGATGGCCTCGCTGACGTCGCGGACCGTCAGGACCAATCCGCAGATTTCCGGATCGTCCAGTTCGTTGCGGGCGATCGCCTCAAGCCAGTGCCAACTGCCGTCGGCATGGAGGAAACGGAAGATGGCGCGGCCACAGCTGCCGGCAGGGGCGACGGCCCTGATCCGAAGCCGCTGCTGCGCCTCCTGCAGATCCTCGGGATGGATGTGCCGGTCGAGCGTGGTGCCGGTGAGAGCCTGTGGAGGGTGACCCAGAACATCCGCCGCCGCCTGGCTGATCTGGAGAACGCGGCCGTCCGTCGACAGCACCGCAACCGCTCCGTCCGAGACTCGGCACGGAGCGCCGGCCGAACGCTCACCTGCCTGCAAGATGGCACCTCCGAACGGGGAATGACTGGTTGGACCGGGTCGTCACCCTGTCGTCCTGGGACGGCAAGCCGATGCTACCGATCAGAGTAACCAGCCGATGATTAACGGGTGATGTCACGAAAAATCAGGTTCGACCCTGATGATTTCGTCGCTGTAACCCTTAGCAGGACGCGGAAAAAGGGCTGTTCTCGGCAGTTCGGTCGTGATTCCCTTGGGTCGTTGAGAACGCGGCCGGTGAGGGGATGATGCGGGGATCGGACGAACGCAGCGAGGGTCTTTTCAGCTA